>JAUSJX010000115.1 GCA_030647435.1 Candidatus Rokuibacteriota bacterium | reverse complement strand
CCTTGCGCGGCTCGTTGCCCGGGGCGAACAGGAGCGAGCGAAGTGGCAGCGACGTGTCGGCGGCGCTCATCGGGACCACCCGACCGGTTCCAGGACGGCCAGGGTCAGGAAGCGGTCCATCATGGCGTTGACCTGCTCGGGGACCTCGGGCTGGCCGACATCGTTCCCGCGCCGGCGGTCAGTCACGGATTGCCGCCCACGGTCTCCGTCTGGATCTGCCGGAGATGGCCCCGCATGAGCGACTCGGCGCGCGCCGAGTCGCCCGCCTCGAGCGCGCCCAGGATGGCCAGGTGCTCCTCGCAGATCACGCGCGCCCGCCGCTGCCACTGGCGTGCTGTCAGCGCGGTCAGCGAGGCCCGCATCGGCGACCTCTGGAATGTCCTCCAGCGGCCGCAGTTGCCCGTGCCGGCCCACGTGGTGCGAGCCAAGGCGCGGTTGATGCAAAGCTTGGTGGAGCAGTTGGGATGCCGACATTCGGGCACTCCGCGGCGATGTCCACGGCCAGCTGCTCCCAGCTCTTCCCGGCGTCGGTGGAGCGATAGATGCCCGGCTTGCTGGGCGTGCCGGTCCCGACGAACATCACATTCGGATCGACCGGGTCGATGGCCATGCTCCAGACCATGGAGCCCTTCATCGGCGTGTCCAGCAGGCGCCAATGGGCGCCGCCGTCATCGCTCTCGTAGAGGCCCATGTCGGTCCCGGCGTAGACGACATCCAGGCGCCGCGGATCTGGTAGCAGCGCCCGCACAATACAGTCGGAATGCATGCCCTGTCGCACGCTGGCCCGTGTCCAGCTCTCGCCGTCGTCAGCGCTCATCATGACGCCCTGGCCGATCGTCCCTACCAGAATGTTTCCCTGCTTCGCCATGGCCCACCTCCTGACTTCGTCCGGACCGTTTCCGCTTTCCTGCGCCCGCGACTATACGCCTATCGGCGAGGGTCCGCCTCTACGGACGCAGGAAGTTGCGGACCAGCTCCGCCACCGCGGCCGGCTGCTCGAGATGGGGCGCGTGCCCCGCCTCCTTCACGGTCTCCACCCGAGCACCCGCGATGTGGCGGACGAAGTCGTCGGCGTAGACGGGCGGCACGAGCCGGTCCTCGGCGCCCCAGATCAGGAGCGTGGGCGCCTTCACGCGGTGGATGCGCTTCTTCAGGCCCTTGTCGGGGATGGGCCAGATGAATTTGCCCGTGGCGCCCATGGCCCAGGTGAGCTCGACCTGGGCCGTGACGCGGGCCTCCTCGTCCTCTGCCTGGGCGAACATCACACGCGCGCCGGCGCTCGCGGGATCACGGAAGATCGCGCCGGGCAGCTCCTGTGGGTTCAGCATCATCCAGTTGACGACGGGGGCGTCGTCGCGCCAGAGGCCGAGGGGATCGATGAGGGCCAGGCGGCTGGCGCGGCGCGGGTAGGCCGCGGCCACTTCGCAGGCAACCATGGCGCCGAAGGAATGGCCCACGAAGGCCGCGCCCTCGAGGCCCATCTGCTCCAGCAGCTCGTCGTAGCAGAGGATCAGGTCCCAGAGGCCGTCCAGATGATAGATGTCGTCGGGCGCGCCGGGCGTGGTGCCGGGGTGTTCGGGGGCGTGGACGGTGAAGTGCTGGGACAGCGTGTCCAAAAACGGGTCCCAGTGTAGGCCCCAGGGGCCGTGGAAGAAGACGAGCGCGGGGCCGGCGCCCTTCGAAAGCACGCGCATGCGGACGCGGTTCTGCCAGACGGAGAGGGTGCGGGCTTGGGTGTCGTTGAGACTGCTCATCGCGCCGCGACCACGGCGGGCTCCGGTGCGCGCTTGCGGAGCTTCTCGGGCCACCAGTGGTTGACCCAGCCCTCGTCCTCCCAGAAGCCGCGGAGGGAGGGGAGGACTTCGCGGGCGAAGAGGTCCATGTTCTGCAGGGTCAGCTCGTGGGGCATGGAGCCGATCTGCAGGAGCACCATCAGGTTGCCGACGCGGAGGCCCTTGACGACTTCTTCCTCGAGCTGCTGACGGACGGTGGCGGGACTGCCGGCGATGACGTAGCCCTTCTCGACGAAGTCGCGGTAGCGGAGCTCCTTGGTATTCACCGCGTAGCGCATGGGGTTGCGCGCGGTGGCCTGGAGGCTCCGGTAATCCTGATTGCCCGGCGGCGAGAACCACACGGCGGGGACGTGGAGGCACTTGTGATAGAAGTACTCCACGTGCCGCGCGTACTGCTCCTCGGCGCGCGCGTCGGTGTCGGCCACGACCACCAACTGCAGGAAGCCCGCGCGGTAAGGGTTGGCGTCGCGGCCCTTCTTGGTGACCACGTCCCAGTAGCCGTCCATCATGCCCTTGGCCGAGCGGGCGCCCGAATAGCTCAGGAAGCAGTAGCACACCTCGTTCTCGACAGCGAAGTCGAAGGTGCTGATGCTGCCTGAGCCCGGCACCCACACGGGCGGATGCGGCTGCTGGATGGGACGGGGCCAGAGGTTCACGTTGGCCAGCTGGTAGTAGCGGCCATTCCACGGGAAGATCTCGCGCGCCTGCCAAGCCTTCATGGTGAGGGCGAAGGCCTCGCGGTAGCGCTCGCGATGCTCCATGGGCGTGATGCCGTAGCAGAGGTTGACGTCCATGGGGCTGCCAAGCGGCAGACCCGCCACCAGCCGCCCGCCGCTGATGCAGTCGAGCATGGCGTACTCTTCCGCCACGCGGATGGGCGGGTTCTGGGTAGGCAGCGTGGCGCCCATCTGCACGATGGCCACGGGCAGATCATTGGTGGCCTTGGCGAGCACGCTGCCCATCAGGTTGGGACTGGGCATGAAGCCGTAGGCGTTCTGGTGATGCTCGTTGGTGCACACGCCGTCGAAGCCGGCGCGGGCCGCGAACAGCAGCTCGTCGAGCGTCCAGTTGTAGTACTGCCCCACGCGGACGGGATCGGCCAGCTCCCACCAGGGCGGCGTCACCCACACGGACGGGTAGCGCTTCTCAAAATCGGCGGGCAGCTCCCGGTGCGGCATCAAGTGAAACGCGCTGATCTTCATGGAGGTCCCTCGCAGGGCTTGGAATAGGCTGGCGTGGCTGCTGGTGCCTCACAGTACTGCCGGCGTCCGGGGAGTGTCAATTGCTAAGCGCGTTGCATGCTCTCCAACCTGCCGTTCCGCCCGGTGCGGAATAGCTGACAGGGGGTTTCTCGGGATTCGTGCCCTGCTGGCCCCGCGTGCTCCGAGGCGTGCCACCCTTGACCACCCACCGCGGTGACACCCCCGCCCGGGTCGATCTCGCTCCGCGTCTCGCTGCCTCCGTCGCCGTCGTGTCGCTCACGTCGGATGCCCCGCGAGCCGCTCGGTACGCCCGAGAATCTGCCCAAAGAGGCGCTGCGTCAAGTGGCGTTCGGCCAGCTGGAGGACGAAGTACCGAGCATGCCGGATCAGGCGACCACCGGTCTTGAACAGCCGCTGCTGGAGGCTCGTCAGGGACCAACTCTGAATGGTAAGGGGGAGAGCGAGCCGACGCAGGAGGGTGCCGAGATTGTAGGCGATGACCCCGAGGAGCAACCGCACCTCGTTGGCCCGGAAGCAGTGGCAAGAGAGGCGCGTCCCATGGGCGGCTTCTTTGCCCTCCTTGATCCACTGCTCCGCCGCCGGGCGCCACGTCTGGAGCTCGGAGATCAGATCCTGCGAGATCAACCGGGCGCGGAGCTTGAGGGCGGCGCGGCCGGTCCCGGCGCGCGCCGCCGCCGGCCAGCCGAAGTATCCCCGGCCCTTTGGGTTCATCTTTCTGAATGTGGTGCGGCCCGCCGCCAGCGCGCGTTTCACATCTATCCAGGCGGGCGGCAGTCGGCGGGCGAGGGCGCGGCGAACGAGCCCGGGGCGGACGGCGAGCACCATAGCCGTCTCGAGCTCGCCCGAGTGCCACTCTCGATCCGGCCGCGGACTCCGGCAGAGCGCCGTGATGCGGGGATTGACCATGGCCGCATTCGAGTGGTCTGGGGCGAAACCGGCGAAGAGCACCTGCATCCGACCGCGCCGCTCGGCAGAGCGCTTGATGAGGGCCATGGCCCGGAGGTGCCCTGGATCCGCCTGATAGTTGGTGAGCACGAACCGCCGGAAGCCGTGGCGGGCGAGACCGCGAATGATTTCCCCCACCACCCGCCGCAGCGTCCCGGTCGAGAGCGACACCGTGCCGCTCCAATCCTCGGCGAGCGGGCTCGCGCCGTAGGGCATCGACGGCACGAGCACGGGTCGCCAGCCCGCGCGCCGCAGGTAGGGCGCGATCACCCGCGCCAGCTCCTCCGCGCCCAGCCAGTCCACGAGCAGCGGAAGGTGCGGACCATGCTCCTCGATGGCGCCCAGCGGAAACACGACCACCGATTTCGGATCGCGGGCGAGCCTGGCAGCTTCTTCGTAGGTGCGTTCGGCGAGCCGGATCATCAGCGGTCCGTCAATCCGACGCTCGCTCCGGCCCCGACGGCACGCAGTTCACGCGGACCCCGTCGCGGCCATGATCGCGCGTGGACGGCTCCAGAAGGCGCGCCGGGTCGTGGGGATGCGCGACGGACGGTGTGGTGTTTCAAGACCTGGCCCCATAATCCAGTGTCGCCAGGGCTAGAGCTCACCCTTGAAGGCGCGGTCGAGGACAGCGGGAAGCAGGGTCGCGAGTTCGGCGGTGGTCTCGGTTTGCACGCGCCTCATCGCATCCACCTGCACCTGCAACGCATCCAACTCGCTCAGGATCCGGCGCTGCTCGGGAAGTGAGGGAAGGGCGATCGGCAGTGCCTTCAGCTTGGTGGCGTTGACGTTAGCCTGTCCCGTCATCTGTCGTTTTTCACTGAGCATATAGGCCCGACCAAGTGGTGAATTGATGTAGGCAGCGACAAGCTCCGGATGGGCACGTTCTTGATCGACGCGCAGCCGAATGAGATACGACGCAAACGAGAAGTCTCTGTCTACATGAAACACCGCGCATTTCCCTACGAGGTCGGCGCTGTTTGTCCGGTTTACGAGAATATCTCCTTGCTTCAGTATGAGCTTGGCGCGCTCCTTTTCGGAGAGATGAAGAAACTTCAGATCGTGGAGGTCAAGGTGTCCGTTCTGTATGTTTCCCATCCGAAGTACCGGAATGCCTGTACTGTCGTCAGAGGTTTTCTCGGATGTTCCGTAGCAGTCGTCCAACACATAATCGCCGAGCGTCCTCCCTGGCCAGCCTTCGACTTGACCATTTCCGAAAATATGGGAGACCTTTGAAGCGACCAATACCTCCGTTTCTTCTGCCGTCTGGTGGCGGAGGGTGCAGGCCTCGTGGATCTGGGCGGCCAGCTCCTCGATTCGCGCCACCACGCGGCGCTGCTCCGCAAGCGGCGGCAGCGGGATCTCGTAGCCCAGAACATCCGCCGGACGGATCGCCGCATAGTTCGTGGACCCCTGTGCTTCAACCTGCTCGCGAAACGCCAGCGTGCGAATGAAGTAGTCGAGGAACCCGCGCTCTAGCTTGGCCTCGTCAAGATCGAAGAGGAAATAGTGACTACTGACGATGGTGCCATCGAGCGCCTCTGGTACCACGCCGAAGCCACCAACCTTGGCATCGATTTCAGCGACTAGGAACTCTCCGGCTCGACACACCTGCTGCTGCTTCGTCTTGATGAGTGTGCCGGGAACTTCGTCGCGGAGAACGATGCCCTGAGCGTGCAATTGAACCCGTGGGCGGCGATAGGTCGTGAGGTCGTCAATCGTCACGAACTCCTTACGATGGCGTAGCACCTCCCCCAGCCGAACCTTGGGCCACTCCCTCTTCATCTGCGCCTCGTCGGTGAGGCGGCGCCGAATATGCTCGACACTGTCGAGCGAATCCGAAGAGGGGCGGAACGAGAAGATTTCCGAATCACTGTCTCGGAAATCTTGCCCCGGAGAGCCATGTGGGTGCCGGGCGTCAAGACTCAGCGCTCCGAGCCAGCAGCTTTTGGATGCGCCCCATGATCTCCGCGATGCGCTGTTCCTTCTCCAGGATGCTGGCGGCGATCTGCTCGGGCGGCAGGTGGGCGATGTCCTCCTTGGCGCGCGGGTTCTTGCGGTCAAGGTTGCAGTTGCTGGCGAGTAGCTCGGTGGCGGGAACCTTCCACGCGCGCTCGTTCTCCTTCCGGTGGGTCCACCACGCCTGGCAGGCCGTGAACTCCTCGAACTGGATGGGCGTGGTCTTCGTGTAGTTCTTCCGGCCCTCGGGCAGCGGATGCTCGTAGTACCAGACGTCTTGAGTCGGCCCAGAGCGGTCGAAGAACAGCAGGTTGGTCGGAATGCTGGTGTAGGGCGCGAACACGCCGTTGGGCAGGCGCACGATGGTGTGGAGGTTGAACTCCTTGAGCAGCTCTTCCTTGATGCGGGCGCAGACCCCGTCGCCGAAGAGGGTGCCATTGGGCACGACCACGGCGGCGCGTGCCGGCAGGCCGGCAGACGTGGGGCGGCGGCGGAGTTTGCGCATGATGAGCTGGAGGAAGAGCAGCGCCGTCTCCGCGGTCTGCCGGTCCTCGGGGAAATTACCCTGGACGCCCTTCTCTTCCTCGCCGCCAAAGGGTGGATTGGTGACGATCACGTCCACGCGCTCCTTCTCGCCGATCTCGGAGAGCTTGTGGCGCAGGGCATTGCCGGGGTCGATCTCTGGGGCATCGAGGCCGTGCAACAGCAGGTTCATCTGACAGAGCAGGTAGGGCAGGGGCTTCGGCTCGCAGCCGGAGAGCGAGCGCCTCTGGAGCGTTGCGCGGTCTGCCACGGTTTTTACCTGTGCGCCGAGGTGGTTGAACGCCTCGACCAGGAAGCCGCCGGTGCCGGAGGCCGGGTCGAGCACGGTCTCGCCGAGGCGCGGGTCGGTCACCGCCACCATGAAGCGCACCACGGGGCGCGGCGTGTAGAACTCGCCAGAGTCCCCCGCCGCGTCCCGCATCTCGCGCAGGAGGGACTCGTAGAGGGCGCCGAGGGTGTGCAGCTCCTCGCTCGAAGTGAAATGGATGCCCGCGATCTTGTTGATGACGTCGCGCAGCAAGTAGCCGCTCTTCATGCGGTTGTCGACGCCGCGAAAGACAGTGGCGATCACGTCGCGGCGGTCGTCGCCATTGGCGCTGGTGAGCGCGCGCAGATAGGCGAACAGCCCGGGCCCGCGCGTGCCGTCCGGGCGGACGGTCTCATCCTGATTGATGAAGGCCAGCAGCTCGTCGCCGGTGACGCCCTGCGGGTTGGCCGCCCAGTCGCGCCAGCGGTAGGGAGCCTCGAGGGCCGGCCGGAACTTCTTCCGAGCGAGTGAGGCCTCCTCCTCGCGCTGTAACTCCAGATCGTCGAGGAACTTGAGGAACATGATCCAGGTGAGCAGCGGCAGGCGGTCGAGATCGCCGTTGAGTCCCTTGTCCTTCCGCATGATGTCGCGCGCGGACTTGATCAGGCTCCCCAGCGACTGGGCGGTGGTGGGAGCGGGAGCGGTGGGGCCCTTTGCCCTACGCCGCATAGAGTTGGGCCTGGAGCTCGGTCACCGCGGTGCGGAGCTGTTCGGCGCCGCCGAAGAGCTTGACGATCTCCGCGACGGTGCCGTGCCGCGAGAGCGGCGGAACGTGGAGCACGTCGGGCAGGACGAACTGGGCGTCGCCGTGTTCAGCGTACTTCTCGACCAGCTCGTCCAGCACCTGACGGGCCTCGGGAGCGTAGCGGTCGAAGAAGTCCTTGCGAGTTTCGCGGAGCCGCTGCGCCCGCTCCCGGCGGGTGCGTAATGGAGCGTTGAACGCCAGATGGCAGAGCAGATCGAACGGATCGGCCTCGGGCTGATGGGCGGCCTCGGCTAGCTCGGTGAAGCTGATGCCGCGCTCCTCCAGCCGCCGGATGATCTCGGACCGCTTCGCCGGGTCGGCCCACTGGGCCCGAAGCTCCGGCGCGGTCGGGCAGAGCATGCGAACCTTTTCAGCGGCGTAGTCCGTGTAGCGGACCACGCGGAGTTGCTTGCCGTCCGGGTCCAGCTCATAGACGAGGTGTGCCGCCACCTCGACACGGCCGCCGTCGAAGTAGAACTTCCGCCGCTCCTCGGCCGGCGGCTCGACGATCTCCGGCTTCCCGTCTGGCTCGGTTGGATCGTAAGGCGCGGGCGTTTCGTGAACGGCACGGACCGAGCCATCCCCCGCGAGCTCTTCCTCGGTCAGCCGCGCCGGGTCACCATCAAAATCCGGGTCGGCGAAGAGCCGCGTGGCCGAGCCGGTGTAGTCGATGATGTTGAACCAGAGCTTGCCGTAGTCGTCGCGCACGCGGCTGCCGCGCCCGATGATCTGCTTGAACTCGCTCATGGAGCTCACCACGCGGGCGAGCACCACGTTCTTGCACGTGGGCACGTCCACGCCCGTGGTGAGCAACTGGGACGTGGTCAGAATCGCCGGTACCTGGGTGTCAACATCCTGAAACCGCCCGAGGTGACCGCGTCCGATGTCGCCCTCGTCGGCGGTGACGCGGCAGACATAGTCCGGGTACCGCATCACCAGGTCGCTGCTGAGGTTGGAGAGCGCCGCGCGCATCTCGCTGGCGTGCTCCTGGTCCACGCAGAACACGATCGTCTTGGCGAAGCGGTCGGTCTTCTTGAGGAAGTCGGTAAGGTGCCGCGCAATCGCCTGGGTACGGGCCCGCAGCGCCACCACACGCTCGAAGTCCTTGGTCTGGTATTCGTCGTCGGGGATCGGCCGGCCGTAGCGGTCCACCTCATCCTTGCTTGGCCGCCAGCCGGCCGCGTCCCACTCGGTGATCACCCGGTGCACGCGGTAGGGCGCGAGGAAGCCGTCGTCGATGCCCTGCCGTAGGCTGTACTCGTAGATGGGGTTGCCGAAGTAGAGGTAGGTGTCGCGGTTGTCGTCGCGAAGGGGCGTCGCGGTCATGCCGAGCTGGAACGCCGGCTCAAAGTACTCGAGGATCGTGCGCCACGAGCTGTCGTCGCGCGCGCTGCCGCGGTGGCACTCGTCCACGATGACGAGATCGAAGAAGTCGGCCGGGAAGGACCGGAACAACCCGGCGCGCCGCTCGTCCTCGGCAAGTGCCTGGTAGATCGCGAAGTACATCTCGCGGCTCTTCACCACCTCGCCGGACTCGATCTTGGAGCGCGCATCGCCGAACGCCGCGAAGATGCCGTCCTTCGGATAGTCGACGAGAATGTTGCGGTCGGCGAGGTAGAGGATCCTGGGCCGGCGATGTTCACCGGTACGGTTCCAGCGGGCGGTCCAGAGCTTCCAGCAGATCTGGAACGCCACGGCAGTCTTACCGGTACCGGTCGCCATCGTGATGAGCAATCGGCGCCGGGCATTGAGGATCCCCTCTACCACGCGGTTGACCGCGATCTGCTGATAGTAACGCTCGCCCTGACGGACCGTGTGGTTGAACGGTGTGAGGAGCTGGGCCGCCGCATTCGGATCGGTGAGACCGGCGGCCGTGCGGTAGCGCTGCCAGAGCTGATCGGGCGTCGGATAGTCGGCCCGGGTCTGCTCCAGCCCGGTTGTGTAGTCGAATTCGATGATCTCGTCCCCGTTGGTCGCGTAGGCGAATTTCAATCCGAGCATCCCGGCATAGTCCTTCGCCTGCTGCAACCCGTCGGCCGCGGCCTTGTAGGCGGCCTTCGCCTCGACGACCGCGAGCGGAAAGTCGCGCGTGTAGCGCAGCAAGTAGTCCACGCGCTTTGGCGGCTTGCGGACAAAGCCCTTACCAACCGGAATGATGCGGCCGTCCGTGATCGTGCGTTGCTCGGCGATGGAATGCGGCTCGTCGTCCCAACCGGCCGCCTGAAGAAGGGGCACGACTTGCTTGCGGCAGGTGTCGGCTTCGTTCATGCCCGGCGCCAACCTCGCCTCTGCACGGATGTAGCTGCTGTCACAGCGGTGAGCATGCCACAAATCACCACCGGCCCCCCTGTTCTTCACCGTATCGTTCCTGCGGCACTTGCGAGGCTCTCAGCGCCCGGCGTAGAGTCGGGGCCATGCGCCTGTTCCGCGTGAGGGGACGTCTGACCGGGCCCTCGGGCTGCCGCGAAGACGCCGCGCTCCTGATCGACACGGGGCCAACCCTGCTCGGAGTAGGGGTACAGCGATCTCGCCGACGCAACCAAGCACAACCAGCAATCCCCCTTTTGACGCGTATGGCTCGCAGCGGGCTGGGGAACGACTGAATGGGTGGAAATGGGTCGCGCCCGGTGACGTCACCGACGCGATGGCTCTACGCGCTGATTCGTCTGGCAGGACTGGCTCTCGCGCTCTCCCTGGCGGCCTGCGCGACGGCGTCCGCTCCTCCGCGCCTGCCCACTGAGCCGGTGGTGGGCGCCCCGGCACCGACTCCCTCGCGCTTGCCCATCGAGCCGATGGTGGGCGCGACGGAGAGTGGAGACGCCACGTGGTACGGCCGCGAGCACCAGGGGCGCCTCACGACGAGCGGCGAGCCATTCGACATGCACAAACTCACCGCCGCGCACCCCACGCTTCCCCTCGGCACCCACCTGCTCGTCACGAATCTGAAGAATGGGCGCTCGGTTCAGGTTCGAGTGAACGATCGTGGCCCGGGGGCGCCGGGCCGCATCATCGACCTGTCCTACGCGGCGGCAGAAACGCTGGGCTACGTCCAGGCCGGCCTCATCCAGGTTCGCGTCCGGGTCCTGTCCTTGCCGAACCACTGACGCGCACCATCGCCACCCTCGCGAGCCCGTGGCCGTCTCCGCGCTGCCTCAGGGGCTGCAGCCGCTTCTCGCCGCCGACCGCGACCCCGCGCTCGTGATCCACGTCGACCGTGAGGTCGCGCCCGCCCGCGTGGCGTCCTCCCGTATGCCACCATATCGATGATATGGTTGCGGCCGACGCCATGGGGGTCTACCCTCGGCGTACTGGATCGGCTGATCAAAGGAGGGCGCTATGTATACGAAGGACATCGGCGGCAATGTTCCGCTCTATGGCCAGGAGATGTGCTTC
Organism: Candidatus Rokuibacteriota bacterium; assembly: GCA_030647435.1. Taxonomy (NCBI): domain Bacteria; phylum Candidatus Rokuibacteriota; species Candidatus Rokuibacteriota bacterium. The sequence continues at coordinate 80,848 of JAUSJX010000115.1, read as the reverse complement.
TGGTGCGGCGCGGCAAGCGCCCAGATGTCCCGGAACGGCTATCCCAACCCGCCGGATCGCCTGTTCTACACGCAGCTTGCCCTGTGGAATTCGATCCAGGTGAACAACAGCACCGACCCCGCCGACAGCGGGTGGGCCACCGACCCGCACGGTCTGCAGGGGTGTCTGCAATCGGCGGCGAATCCTGCTGGCGTGCACTGGTCAGAATTCGCGAATGCGAGCCGTGACGGCTTGCTATTTTCCACGCTCTACTGGATGAACCGCCGGGAGTTTCCCGCACCCACGCTGGTGAACCAGGGCGGCCACTGGGTCGTCATCGTCGGTTGGACGACGGATGTCGAGCCGGTCACAGGCAGCAGCCCGGTGCTTCAGTCAATCCACTATCACGATCCGGAGCCCCACAATGTGGGCACCGACACGATGATGACGGCCGCCCAGTGGTACGGCGGTCCATGGAACGGTGCGGTGATGTATGGTGGAACCTGGCTCAATAAATACGTGGCGATCGTTGAGCCCCCCCTCACGAAAGGACAGGCCCGCGTGAAGCAGGTCAAGCGTACGGGTAGCAGGCTGCTGAAGCCGGCGCAGGCGGTGGCGGCGGCCCGCCGCTGGATTGAAGAGCAACGCCTGGGTGAGATGCCAAAATACGGTCTGCTTGTCCGGAAGGGTGTGGAGGTGCTGACCCCGCTGCTCGTGAGAGAAGGGCCGCCGATTCGCCCCGCCGGCCAGCGCGCCCAGTCGCGTACGCGGTCCCGCGCCACCCAGGTTCCCCACTACTACATCGTCCCCTTCGGCGTCCGCGGCGAACGAAGTGAAGCCGGAAGCCCACTCGCCCGCGTGTGCGTGCTCGTCAACGGATACACCGGCGCGTTCGAGGAGGTGACGGCGTTCGGGCAGCCGCTGAAGCATCTCACCGTTGAAGAGGCGCTGAATGTGGTCGCTGCCGCGCTGAAGGTCGCTCCAAATCGGTTGAGGCGCGCTGATGCGACCTTGATGTTCCAGCCCGGTGATATTACCCATGTACGGACGTACCCGTTCTGGAGGGTGCAGGTCGGGGAACGAACCCTCTACGTGGATCAGCTGGGCAAGCTTTACGGCAAGCTGTTGCCAGCTATCCCAGGCGACTAAACGTTCATTGCAGACTCGGCGGTAGGTCTTAGGCCTGAGGTCTCAAGTGCGCAGCCAACGGCTGCACGTTTTTGCCGCAGTTCAGAGCATAGATAGGAAACACAAAGGCCCTATCGCCTCTTGGACCTCGCTGGGTATGAGCGTTCCTGTCCTTCAGCGGTCGTCGAGCGCATCGAGCGCCTGGCGCAGCGGGAGTACACCGCGTGCGGTGACGGGCGCATGGTGTGGAGGTGCTGGGGCACGGGGCCGCCGCTCGTCCTGCTTCACGGGGCGACAGGCTCGTGGACCCACTGGCTCCTGAACGTGCTGCCGCTCGCCGCGCGCTTCCGCGTGATCGTCCCCGACATGCCCGGCTTCGGCGACTCCGACCTGCCTCACGAGCCCCACACGGCCCAGGGCCTCGCCGACATCGTCTCGGCGTGCCTCGACGCGCTCGTGCCGCCGCCCCGGCCGCTCGACCTCGCGGGCTTCTCCTTCGGCGGGATCATCGGCGGGCTCGTGGCGGCCCGCCAGGGCGAACGCGTGCGCACCCTCGTGCTCCTCGGCCCCAACGGCATGGCCCTTCCCGGTGGGACCGACCGGCCGCTCGCGCGCACGCGGCCCGAAATGACACCCGCCGAGGTGATGGCGACGCACCGCGAGAACCTGCGCATTCTGATGCTCGCCGATCCAGGGAAGGCCGACGACCTCGCCGTCCACCTCCAGATGGAGAACATTCGTCTGGCCCGGATCAAGTCGGGCGGCATCCCCGCCTCCGACACCCTCTTGCGGGCGCTCCCCGCCGTGCGCGCGCGGATCGCCGGGATCTGGGGGGCGCAGGACGCCTTCGCCCTGCCCTTCCTCCACGAGCGGCGGCGGACGCTTGCGCGCTTCCAGCCCGACCTCGACTTCCGCGTCATCGAGCGCGCAGGCCACTGGGTGGCCTACGAGGCGCCTGTCCAGGTGAACGCAGCGCTGCTCGAAATCCTCGACGTCCGCCACCGCTCCGCCCCACGCTGACAGCCGCCCCGGGGCGGGGGTATCAACGACCTGGGGCGTCCAGTCCAGTCGGAAAGCGCCGGATTTCCGTTGAAGGGTTCGTCGGCTGATGGCGTTGTAAGCCGCAGCAGCCAGCCGGAGGGGACCATGGGGATGTCGAGCGTGATCGCTCAGCTGCGGACGACGTCGAAGCTGTGGCAGAGGCACTCATGAAACGTGGGATTCGGTTTACGAAGGACGTCCATGAGACGCCGTGGGAACGAAAGAGTTCACCATCAAGGACAATCATGCCCATTTCACCGCGATCTGGCTGGCGGAGGATGCGCTTCGGACGGCCTTCGGCGCGGGCTGGGAGGTGCGCGCTCAGGGGCCCATCGCGCTGGACGCCGAGTCCGAGCCCGAGCCCGACGTGGCGGTGGTGCCAGGAACCGGCCGCACCCTTCGGCTGGCGCTACCAGTCCGTCACGACCATTGGACCCGAGGGATCCGTGGCTCCTCTCGCTGCCCGCGGCTCCCACATCCCGGTTGCCGATCTCCTGCCGTAGTCGGACCTGTTGGCTCGGCGCTCCTGGGCGCCGCCTCAGTCCACGCGGAAGACGAGGTCGCGCTCCAGGTTCTTGACGCTCGTCTGGCCCGAGAGCGCCATCGTCGTGCGGAGCTCCCGGCGCAGGATGTCGAGCGCGCAGGCGACGCCGGCGGCGCCGTCCGCGGCGAGCCCCCACAGCACGGTGCGTCCCACCGCGACGACGGTCGCGCCGAGCGCCAAGCCCTTCAGCACGGCCGTACCGCGGGTGAAGCCGCCGTCTATCACGATGGCGGCGCGGCCCGCGACGGCATCCACGATCGGCGGCAGGGCGTCGATCGCGCCCTGGGTGTGGTCGAGCTGGCGGCCGCCGTGGTTCGACACCCACACGATCTCCACGCCCGCCTCGACGGCGCGCTTGGCGTCGCGCGCGGTCATGATGCCCTTGATCCCGATGGGCAGGCGCGTGGTCTTCTTGAGCCACGCGACGTCGTCCCAGGTCAGGCGCTCCGGGTAGCTGCCGTCGGGGCCGCGCGGGTTGGGCGCGTGCGACATCGCATCCCGCGGGCTGAAGCGGTGGACGATGTCCCGCTCGCGCCTGCCGTAGACCTGCACGTCCACGGTGAGGACGACGGACTGATAGCCCGAGGCCTCGACGCGCGCGAGGACGTCGGCCGCCCACGTGCGGTCGCCGTGGTGGTAGAGCTGGAACATCTTCGGGCCCGGGCTCGACTTGGCGACGTCCTCGACGGACCAGCCGGCGGCGCCCGAGAGGAACTGGAGCGTGTCGCCCTGCGCGGCGCCGCGGGCCATCTCGCGGTCGCCCTCGGGGTGAAACAGGATGAGCCCGCCCATCGGTGCGATCACCACGGGCCACGATAGCGGCAGCCCCAGCAGCGACGTGCGCAGGTCGATCTCGCGGACGTCCACCAGGATGTCCTGGCGGATGGCGAGGCGGTCGATGGCGCGCCGGTTGCGGCGCAGCGTGGTCTCGCTCTCGGCGCCGCCGTCGCCGAAGTTCCACGCGTCTCTCGGCAGGACCTTCTGAGCAAACTTCCGAATCTCGGGCAGGGTGACGAATTTGTCGGCCATGGTCCAGTACCATAATGCTTTCGGGCCCCCAAAGTAAATGGGGACGCAAATGAGCAATTGACAGCGGGTGGGCCCGCGTCTAGATTCGGGCCTGCCGCGCACACCCCACCGACAAGGAGACCTTTACAATGATGTACGAGCTCCGCACGTACTACGCCATGCCCCTGCGCCTGCCGGACCTGAACCGGCGCTTCGTCGACATCACGCTGGGCTACTTCAAGAAGTACGGCATCCAGGTCGTCGGCTTCTGGACCAACGAGCTCGGCGGCTCGTCCGAGCAGTTGATCTACATGCTGGCCTACGAAAGCCTCGCGGACCGCGAGAAGAAGTGGGGCGCCTTCATCGCCGACCCGGAGCGCCTCGCGAAGTTCGCCGAGACCGAGAAGAACGGGCCGCTCCTCAGCCGGCTGACGGCCCAGATCCTCAAGCCGACGGCGTACTCGCCCATGAAGTAGACGGCCGTGCGCGCCAGCGCCACTCTCGCCGCCGCCCTGCTCGTGGCATCCGCCGGCGCCGCCAGGGCCGACGCGCCCTTCGCGCCGCCGGCCGCGGTCGCGATTCCGTTCGGGCCCTTGGGCGAGGCCATCCGCCACGGCGAGAAGGTCGCGACGCGGACGTCTTCTTACGCCAAGGCGAACGTGGGCGCCGGGCTCGACTGCACGAGCTGCCACATCAAGGGCGCCCGCGCGCCCAACGCCTTGCCCTGGGTCGGACTCTGGGGTGTCTATCCCGAGTACGACCCCCGGAGCGGCCGTGTCATCACGCTCGCCGACCGCATCAACGAGTGCTTCCGCCGCTCCATGAACGGCAAGCCCCTGCTGCTCGACTCTGCCGAGATGCGCGGCCTCCTCTCCTTTATCTGGTGGCTGTCGAAGGACGTGCCTACGGGCGTCTCCGTCGAGGGCCGCGGCTTCAAGCCGGTCGAAGCCTCGCGTCCGGCCGATCCCGCCAAGGGCGGGATTCTCTACGCCGCGAAATGCGCGGCCTGCCACGGCGTCTTGGGGCAGGGGGTGATGGGCGCGGGCGGCTACACCGTGTTCCCCGCGCTGTGGGGGCCTCGCTCCTTTAACATCGGCGCCGGCATGGCCCGCCTCGACACGGCCGCGGCCTTCGTCAAGGCCAAGATGCCGCTGGGCGGCCCTGCGCTCACCGACCAGGAGGCATACGACGTCGCCGCCTACTTCACGCGCCGGCCGCGGCCCGACTTCAAGGCGAAGAGCCGAGACTGGCCCAACAGAGACAAGCCCCCCAACCGAGTCAAGCCCAGGGATGCCCGGTACTGACGGAGCGCCGGCCGGCCGGGTCTTCCAGGGCGCGGACGCGCGGGTTCCGCCCGGGCCCTGGGACGTCATCGTCGTGGGCGCCGGAATCTACGGTCTGCCGGCGGCGTATTTTCTCGCCAAGCAGCAGCGGGCGCGCGTGCTCGTCCTCGAGGACAACGCCGTCCCCGGCGAGTGCATCACGGTCAACACGGGCGGCATCATCCGCATCGCCTATTCCGACCTCGACGTCGTCCGCGTGGCGGCCTTCGCGCGCGAGATTTACCGCGATCCCGTCGCGCGGCTGGGGCTCCGCGCGCCGGTGCACCTGGGCTTCGTGCCCACCGGCTGGGCGCGCTTCGTGTCCGAGTCCGGCGTGCCCGGCATCCTGGGTGAAGTTACGAGGATCGCCGAGGGCGCCGGTGGCCGCCTCGAAGTGGTCCGCATGGGGGACTATCTCGCGCGGCTCGGACCGGGCCGCCGCCGCAACCTCGAGCGGATCATGGACGTGGAGGACTCGACCCACGTGCTGGCCGACGAAGAGGGCGGCTTCGCCGACGGCGGCACGGCGCTCACCGGCTTCTTCGAGGCCTGCCTCGAGGCGGGCGTCTGCGTCAGCCTCTACTCCCCCGTCGCCGAATTCCTCCGGGAGGGCGAGCGCGTGACCGGGCTCGTGCTGGAGCGCTGGTCCCAGCGCGGAGCCGAGCGCCACGTCGTCGCCCGCGAGACGCTCAAGGCCGACAGGATCGTGCTGGCGGCGGGACGCGGCAACGCCGCGCTGGTGCGGAGAGCGGCGGGCTGGGAGATGCCCACCTTCACCAGCTTCCACCAGGTGCCGTACATACGGAACTCGCCCGACAACAAATTTGCCCAGCGGCGCTACGCCGTGGGGCCGCACGGCGCGCGCCGCGAGGTCGAACTGATCGACGCGCCGACTATCTCGCACTGGCGCGACATCTACTTCCGGCCCGAGGGCGACGGGCTCATCTTCGGGACGCACCACCGGGAGCTCCAGCATGACGACTACCGGCCGCGGGGCGGCGAGATCGGCGGCATGCGCGTGGGGCTCGACCAGGTCATGATCGAGACCCTGGTGGAGGTGATGCCTCACTTCCCCGTGCTGTCCTCCCAGGGACTCAACCTCGGCAAGACGCCCGCGGACATCGCCGGCGGCGCCTACTACATGAACCCGGAGGAATTGCCCTTCGAGGGCCTGGTGCCGGGCACGGGCGGCGCGGTCTTCTATGCCGGCAGCGGCTGCGGCACCGGCTTCAAGCTCGGCCCGGGCGTCTCCTGGCTCCTCGCCGAGCGCATGGCCGGCATCCCGCAGGAGAACCGCCTCATCGCCTCCCACGCGCTCTCCGCCGAGCGGGCGGAATACTTCTATCCGCCGGGGACGAGTCGCGAGGAGCTGCTGCGGCAATTCCGCCCAGCGTCCGAAGGCGGCAGGCTCATCGAGATGGGCGCGGCGGGGATCTCCGTCGCCCAGCAGAGGAGGGGGTGACGCTCGCGCTGCGCATCGCCGACCCGCTGCGCGCGGCGCGCTCTGGCATAATGACGCCTATGCTGAAGGCGGCCGTCGTCCTGATCGCGCTGCTGTCTCTGGGGCTCGGGGCCTGCGAGCGCGAGCAGAAGGGCATCAGCGAGGACCTGCCCGCCGCGCGCGCCACCAAGGCGCGCGACGACGCCCAGGCCATCGCGAGCGCCGTCCGCCAGTACCAGGCGACCTTCGGGGCGCTGCCCGGGTCCGTCGCGGACCTGACCGAGGCGCGGACGGCCTCCGGTGTCACCGGCGGGCCGTTCCTGGGGAGGGTCCCGACGCCGCCCACCGGCTTCACGCCGTACCAGTACGCCAAGCAGGGCGACGTCAACTTCACCATCACCTCGTCGGCCGGCGCCGTCACCGTCACGGCGCCCTAGCGCCGCCCTGCGCGCGATGCCCCGACTGCCGCTCCTCGACCCGGCCGCGCTCCGTTACGCCGACCGGCTCGGCGCCGACCACCACACCGTGGATGACGCGTTGTGGGAGGATCTCCGCACCCGCTTCACCGAGGACGAGCTCTTGGAGCTGACGTGGGTCCTCGCGGAGTTCATCGCGCTCGGCAAGGTCATCTATGTCCTCGGCATCCAGTACGGCGGCACCGCGCATGTCTGAGAGCGCCCGCTCCGCCGCCTACCCTCACCCGATGGGAGAGCCGCGCATGACCGCCGTCAACGACCTCGACACGCCCGCCGTCACCGTCCGCCTCGACATCATGGAAGACAACATCCGACGGGTGCAGGCGCACCTGGCGAAGCACGGCATCGGCAACCGCCCGCACATCAAGACCCACAAGATCCCCGCCATCGGAAAGCTCCAGATGCAGGCGGGCGCCATGGGCATCACCTGCCAGAAGATCGGCGAGGTCGAGGTCTTCGTGGACGCGGGCGTGGCGGACGACATCCTGCTGACCTACAACATCCTCGGCCGCGCCAAGACCGACCGCCTGATGGCGCTCATCAAGCGGGCGCCCGCGCTGACCGTGGTCCTCGACAATGATGTAGTTGCGCGGGAGCTCTCGGAGGCGGGTGTCCGCCACGGTCTCGACGTGCGCTTCCTGGTCGAGTGCGACACGGGCTTCGGCCGCACGGGCGTCCAGACACCGGAGGCAGCGTTCGACCTGGCGCGCCAGGTCGCGCGCCTGCCCAAGATGCAGTTCCGCGGCCTCATGACATTTCCCAACCGCGAGCCCACGACGCGCGAGTTCTTCGCCCAAGCGCTCGGCCTCTTCAAGGGCGCGGGCATCCCGGTGCCCGTCGTCTCGGGCGGCGGCACGCCGGGTCTCTTCACGGCGCAGAACTTTCCCATGCTGACCGAGCACCGCGCGGGCACCTGCGTCTTCAACGACGCCATGGTCGTCTCGTCGGGGACGGCGACGTGGGACAACTGCGCCATGCGCGTGCGCGCCACGGTCGTGAGCCGCCCCACCGACGGACGCGCCATCCTGGACGCCGGCACGAAGGTGCTGACCTCCGACCAGTACGGTCAGAAGGGCTTCGGTCACGTGATGGAGTACCCGGAGGCCGTGGTCGCCAATCTCTCGGAGGAGCACGGCATCGTGGATCTCCAGGCCTGCGCCGAGCGCCCGAAGGTGGGCGAGATCGTCCACGTCGTGCCGAACCACTGCTGCGTCGTCAGCAACATGGTGGACGAGCTGTACGGCGTCCGCGGCGCGGCGGTCGAGGTGGTCTGGCCGGTCGCCGCGCGCGGCCGCGTGCGCTAGGCCGCCCATGACCGCGCGCGGGGCCGACCTGGTCGTCGGCGCGCTCGCCGGAGCGGGCGTGCGCCACCTCTTCTCGCTCTCCGGCAACCAGATCCTCTCCGTCTACGACGCCACCATCGGCCGGGACATCCGCATCATCCACACGCGACACGAGGCCGCGGCCGTGCACATGGCCGACGCCTGGGGGCGGCTCGGCGAAGAGCCCGGCGTCGCGCTGGTGACGGCGGGGCCGGGCCACATGAACGCGCTCTCCGCGCTCTACGGCGCGCTGATGGCGGAATCGCCCGTCGTGCTGCTGAGCGGACACGCGCCCGCCGCGCAGGCGGGCCGCGGCGCGTTCCAGGAAATCGACCAGGCGGGCGCCGCGGCTCCGGTCACCAAGGCCTCGTGGGTCGCCAAGGACGCGGCGAGGCTCGGCGAGGACATCACCCTCGCGCTCGACCTGGCGCTTCACTCGCGGCCCGGCCCCGTGCACGTGAGCCTGCCGGGCGATCTGCTCGAGGCGACGGTAGGAGACGAAGGCGCCGCCGGCTTCGGCGCCGGGCCGCGCGGCTCAATGTCGGTCGCGGAGGCCGATCTGCGCCGTCTCCTCGAGCTTCTCGAGGGGGCGCGCCGGCCGCTCATCCTGATCGGGCCCGCGATGGCGAGGCCCGCCCGCCGCGCCGCCGTCCTACGGCTCGCCGAAGCGACCGGCATACCGGCGCTCCCGATGGAGAGCCCGCGCGGCGTCAACGACCCGTGGCTTCACATGGCGACCGGCTGTCTCGGCCGGGCCGACCTCGTTCTGCTCCTCGGCAAGAGGCTCGACTTCGCCGTGCGCTTCGGCGGCGCGCCGCCCTTCGACCCAGAGTGCCGTTTCGTCCAGGCCGACTGGGACGCCGAGGCGCTCGACCGAAGCGGGCGCGTCAGCTTGGGGCTCGTCACCGACCCGGCGCTTCTCGCCGGGGAGCTGGCGGCCGCCGCGACGCTCGCGGGGCGCTGGCGGGCCTGGGGCGAGGAAGTCGCAGCGGCGCGAGCCTTGGTGCCCGCAGAGTGGGAGGGCCTTCGCCGGTCGTCACGGACGCCCATGCATCCGCTGCGCGTCTGCGCGGAGATCCAACCGCTGCTCGATCGCGGCGCCGTCCTCGTCGCCGACGGCGGCGAGTTCGGCCAGTGGATCCAGGCCGGATGCGAGGCCGGGACGCGCCTGATCAACGGTCTCTCGGGCTCGATCGGCAGCGCGCTTCCGCTGGCCCTCGGGGCCCGGCTCCGCCATCCCGACCGGCCGGTGATCGCGGCGCTCGGCGACGGCACCTTCGGCTTCCACGCCTTCGAGCTCGACACCGCCTTGCGCGCGGGTCTGCCCATCGTGGCCGTGGTGGGCAACGACGCGCGCTGGAACGCCGAGCACCAGCTGCAGCTCCAGCACTACGGCGCCGCGCGCGCGGTGGCGTGCGAGCTGCGCCCGTCCCGCTACGACCTCGTGGCTGCAGCACTCGGCGGGCACGGCGAGCACGTGGAGCGCCCGGAGGATCTCGGGCCCGCGCTCGAGCGGGCGCTCGCCTCGGGGCTGCCCGCCTGCGTCAACGTGATGATCGACGGCGTCGCGGCGCCGACCTACCGCGCGACCGCCCCGCCCGCCCACTGAGCGGCGCGCTAGAGGTTGATCCTCCGCCTGGCCATGGCCCGGTCCCACTTGGTCTCGTAGGCGTCGTCGAAGACGATGGCGTCGTCGGACGGCACGACGATCCAGTAGCCCGCCTCCATCTCGGCCTCGAGCTGCCCCGGCGCCCAGCCGGCGTAGCCCAGCGTGAAGCGGGCGCGGCGCGGGCCCCTGCCCTCGGCGATGGACTGGAGAATGGAGGGCTCGGCTGTGACGGCGACGCCGTTGGCGACCTTGACCGTGTCGGGCCCCGCGTAGTCGTCGGTGTGCAGGACGACGATGCGCGTTGCCTCCACGGGGCCGCCCACGTGGAGCCTGACCGATCCCTTGGCGCCTGCGCTAGGCAGGCCGGACTGCTTGAGAAGGACCGCCATGGGCACCTCCCCCAGCTGGCGGTTGACGACGAGTCCCATGGCGCCGGTCCGGGCGTCGTGACGGACCATGTAGATGACCGTCCGGGTGAAGCGCGGGTCCTCGAGCTCGGACGTGGCCACGAGCAGCTGGCCGGCGAGACCCGCGTTCTGCGCCTGGGTGCTGGCCGGCTCCGCGGCCCAGAGTGCTGAGCCCAACACGACGGCCGCGGCGACTGCGGCGGACAGCAAGGATCGCGCGAGGAACACGCCTCACACCTCCGTCCCGGAAGTTGGATTCGTGGCACAGTATAGACGATGCCCTGGCCCGCCGGGCTCCGCGCGTTCCGCCACCGAGATTTCCGCCTCTTTTGGTCCGGTCAGCTCGTCTCCCTCGTCGGCACCTGGATGCAGAGCGTGGGGCAGGTCTGGATCGTGCTCGAGCTGACGGGCTCGCCGTTCAAGCTGGGTGTGATCAGCGCGCTGCAGTTCGGCCCGATGCTGTTTTTCTCCCTCCTCGCAGGCGCGCTCGCCGACCGCGTTCGCAAGCGGCGCCTCCTTCTGCTGACGCAGGGCGCGCTCATGCTCCAGGCCCTGGCCCTGGCCGCGCTCGACTGGACGGGGCAGATCCAGTTCTGGCACGTCGCCGTGCTGGCCGCGTTCTACGGGGTCGCCAACACGCTCGACCTGCCGGCCCGGCAGTCCTTCGTCGGGGAGCTCGTGGGCAAGGGCGATCTCATGAACGCCATCGCCCTCAACGCCACCGTCTTCAACGGCGCGCGCGTCGTGGGCCCCGCCGTCGCGGGCCTGCTCATCGCGCGGTACGGCGTCGCGCCGGCCTTCCTCCTGAACGGGCTGAGCTTCCTCGGGGTGCTGGTGGCGCTCGCCGCTATCCGCAACGAGGGGGCGCCGCGTCCCCGCGCGGCCGCCACGCTGGGCCAGGAGATCCTCCAGGGCGTGCGGTACGCGGCCGCCACGCCGCTCATCGGGCTCATCCTGGGTTTGCTCCTCGTCGTGAGCCTCTTCGTCCTCAACTTCAACGTCCTCGTGCCGCTCGTGGCCCGCGACGTGCTGCACGAGGGCGCGCGCGGCTTCGGCCTCCTCATGGCTTCACTCGGCTTAGGCGCCGTGGCAGGGGCGCTCGTCCTGGCCGCGATGACCCGAGCACGACCGCCGCTCGTTCTCATCGTCGCGGCGGCCCTCGTGACCGCGGCAGGGCTGCTCGGCCTGGGAGCCGTGCGGCACTTCTGGGTCGCGGCAGCGGCGCTGGCCGTCATGGGTTTCGCCCAGATCTTCTTCATGGCGAGCTGCAACACCACGGTGCAGGTGACGGCGCCCGATCATCTCCGGGGGCGGGTGATGAGCCTCTACGCGATGGTCTTCGTGGGCGTGCACCCTTTCGGCGCGCTGCTCGCGGGCGGAATGGCGGAGAAGTGGGGTGTGGGCGCGGCCTGTCTCTGGGGCGGCGTCACGGGGCTCTGCCTCGTGCTGGCGCTCGCGCTCCTCTGGCGGCGGCGCGGGGTATAATCCGGTTTCAAATGACCACAGAGACCACGCTGACATCCGACACGATCCCGGTGCGGGAGACGCACCGCTTCGACCTGGGCGCGCTCGAGCGCTATCTCTCCGGACGCATCCCGGGCTTCGCGGGGCCGCTCCGCGTCAGCCAGTTCCAGGGCGGCCAGTCCAACCCGACCTACCGGCTCTCCGCCGCCGGCCACGAGTACGTGCTCCGGCGCAAGCCGCCGGGCAAGCTCCTGCCGTCGGCTCACGCCGTCGATCGCGAGTACCGCATCCTGACGACGCTCGGCCGCACCGACGTGCCCGTGCCGAAAACCTACCTTCTATGCGAGGACCCCGAGGTCATCGGCACGGTCTTCTACGTCATGGACTGGATCGAGGGGCGCATCATGGTCGACCCGCTCGTGCCTGGGTGCACGCCGGCCGAGCGCGCCGCGATTTACGATTCGATGAACGACGTCATGGCGCGGCTCCACAGGGCGGACTGGAAGGCGCTGGGCCTCGAGGACTTCGGCAGGCCGGGCAGCTACTTCACGCGGCAGTTGAAGCGCTGGACGCAGCAGTACCGCGCATCCGAGACGGAGCGCATCGAAGCGATGGAGCAGCTGATGGCGTGGCTGCCCGAGCACATCCCGGCCGACGACGAGACGACCATCGTTCACGGCGACTTCCGCCTGGGCAATTCCATCATCCACCCGACAGAGCCGCGCATCGTCGCCGTCCTCGACTGGGAGCTTGCGACTCTCGGCCACCCGCTGGCCGACCTCGCCTACAACGCCATGCCGTATCACCTGAAGCCCGACATCCTGGGCGGCGTCCTCGGCGAGGACCTGCGCGCACTCGGCATCCCGACGGAGGAGGAGTACCTCGCCGCCTACTGCCGCCGCACGGGGCGCACGAGCCTCCCGGACTGGAGCTTTTACGTCGCCTTCTCCATGTTCAGGCTCTCCGCCATCGCGCAGGGAATCATGGGGCGAGTGCTGGCGGGCACGGCCAACGACGCCAACGCGCGCGCGCGCGGCGAGCGGGCGCGCCCGATGGCCGAGGCCGGCTGGGCGATCGTCGAGTCTCGCGGCTAGGGGGCCTTATGAAGCCATTCGTGATCAACCGCTACGGCCGCATCGTCTTCCCGTTCAATTTCTTCCCGGAGCTCGACTTCTCCATATTCCAGACGCTCGACCAGTTCGCGGCCGTCATCAAGCGCGACTTCGAGGAGAAGGCGCCCACGGAGGCCGACATCGTCGCGCGCGTGGAGTCTCGGGGTTACAAGGGCCGCTACGAAGTCCTGCGCGACCTTGCGCTCCACCTCTTCTGGGTCAACCGCTACGCGATGACGATGTACGAGAAGCGCCCGACGCGCTGGCGCGATGTCCCAAGGCAGCGCGACGATGTCTTCCTGCCGGTGTTCTCGGCCCGGGACAGCGCCGAGATGACGGCCGCCATCGAGGTCGCCTACCGGGCGCTGCCGCCCACCTGGGACGAGGGGACCGAGGACAAGGTCTGTCGCATCTTGCTGGATCTCTTCCGCCACAAGAAGGGAGCCGGCGACGAGCTGCCGGCGATCAAGCCGACGGTCGGCGAGATCTTGGCGAATCCAAAGAACCTGACGTACCACCTGCTGGCCTACGACCCGGACTACCCGGGCTACGGCCAGGACGACATCATCGAGTTCGCCCACGGCGTCCCCGAGCTGGAAGCGCTCATGCGGCAGGCGATGGTCCTGCACAACCAGTACCGCTGGGACCGCGCCAAGACCCGCCTCACCGAGGTGGGCCAGCTCCACGACGACGACTTCGTGGTGGTCTTCCACCCACGCGGCGACGACGTCCTGCGGTTCATCCGCCGGGTCAAGGGCGTGCACCGGGTGCAGCCGCGCAAGCCCGCCCCTGCCGAGTCGCGCCAGCCGATCCGGCCCTACCCGCCGCTCGATGTGCGCGCGCGCTTCACGGTCATGCCGCGACTCGAGGCCGTCGCCGTTTACAAGGGCGAGCGCCCCTGCACCAACGACGACCTCGTCCGCAACGCCGCGTACTGCTGGTCTCCCATGACGGTGGAGGAGATCCGTCACAAGACCGGCATCGAGCAGCGGCTCTACACCGAGCTGGATCTCGACCAGATGGCGCTCCTCGCGGCCCGGCGCGCGCTCGAGAAGTCCGGGCGCAAGGCCGAGGAGATCGGCGCGGTGCTGTTCTGCTCCTGTACCAGCTCCAAGATGATGCCGTCGCTGGCGACCTGGCTCTCCGGCCAGCTCGGCATGTTCCAGACCCACGCGTCGTGCGACATCGTCGCGGCCTGCGCGGGCTTGCCGTACGGGCTCAGCGAGGCGGTGCGGCTGCTCCAGGAAGTCGAGCGGCCCATCCTGGTCGTGTGCGGGGAGAAGTTCTCGGACAAGATCGGGACGGTGCGGACCTCGCGGATGATCTTCGGCGACGGCGCCGCCGCCCTCGTGGTCGGCCCCGCTGCCGCCGGCGCCGCGCCGGATATCGAGATCCTGCAGACCTACGCGAGCGGGCCCATGTCGGAGGTGGACTCGATCATCTGGCCGAATCCGGAGTTCGACAACAACATCACGATCTACGGGCCCGAGGTCCGCGCGCTGGTCAAGCGCTACCTGGGCCAGATGCTGGACGAGCTCCGCGCCCTGCCGCATCCGGACGGCGTGGCGGGGGCCTCGCTGCTGGACGCTGTGGACCTGATCGTGCCGCATCAGGCCAACAAGACCATGGTGGTGAGCATCGCCCAGGCGGCCGGCGTCGCGCCCGAGCGCCTGTACTTCAACATCGAGCGCGTCGGCAACACGTCCTCGGCCAGCATCCCGATCGCGCTCCATGATGCAGTCCAGGAGGGCGTGATCACGCGGCCGATGCGGGTCTTCGCGCCGGGCTTCGGCGCGGGCGCGGTGGGCGGCTACGCGGTGCTCCGCGTCGACCCCGCCGTGGTGGCCTAGACGTGAAGCTCGGAATCTATCTGAACGCGCAGCACCCGGCCGGCGACGACCCCGCCCGCCGCTTTGCCGAGACGGTGGAGCAGGCGCGGCTGATCCGCAGGCTGGGGTTCGATTCGATCTGGGGCGGGGAGCATCACGTCACCCCCGGATTCCACTACTTCCCGCTCCTGCCGATGCTGCAGCGCCTCGCCGCCGAGGTCGAGGGAATGTGGGTGGGAACGAACCTGGTCCTGCTCCCGCTCCACAATCCGGTCGAGCTGGCCGAGGTCGGCGCCTTCCTGGACGTGATCACCGGCGGGCGGTTCATGCTCGGTGTCGGGCTCGGTTACCGGACCGAGGAGTTCGCCGTCTTCAAGGTGCCGATGGCCGAGCGCGTGAGCCGCCTCACGGAGGGCGTCGAGATCATCCGCCGCCTCTGGACCGAGGACCGGGTTACGCACCATGGACGCCACTGGCAGCTCGACGACGTCAGCATCCATCCGCGGCCGTTGCAGCAGCCCCGGCCGCCGATCCTGGTCGGCTCGCAGGTGCCCGCCGGGATCGCGCGCGCGGCCCGCATCGCAGACGGCTGGCTGGTGGTGCCGGTCCCCACCGTGGACGAATTCGCCGCGCAGGCGGGCGGCTTCGCGGCCGCCCGGACCGCGGCGGGCCTGCCGCCGAGCCGGCACATCTGTCGTCTGCTCGAGGTGGTGTGCGCGCCCGACGAGGACACGGCCGTCCGCCGCGCGGCGCCGTTCCTGCTGGAGAAGTACTCGGCCTACCTGTCGTGGGGCCTCCCGGGCATCACCATCGATCCCGCCGCGAAGCCCGAAGAGCAGCTGCGGCGCTTGGCCAAGAACCGGTTCGCCCTCGGCTCGCCCGCGCAGGTGATCGAGGCCCTGCTCGCCCAGCACAAGGCTGGCGTCACCCACGCCACCATGCGGGTGAGCTGGCCCGGGATGCGGCAGGACGACATCCTGGCGGGGATCGAGTTGCTCGGGCGCGAGGTCCTGCCCGAGGTCCGGCGCCGGACCTCGGCGGGGCGCGGATAAGCGCTCTTGGCGTCGGACGGTCGGGCCGCGCTGAACGTGCTCGTGACGATGCGCTTCAACGAGGGCCAGCTGGAGCGGCTTCGCGCGGTCTCGCCGCGGCTCCGCGTGACCTGCGAGGACGCGCAGACGGCCGACTACTCCCGCGCCGACATCCTGTACGCGGGGATGCCGCCGCGCGACCTCGCGCGCGCGCCCGGCCTCAAGTGGGTGCAGCTCCACCTGGCCGGAGTGAATGCCCTCTACGATCATCCCATCTACCGGGACACGGCCATCCCCCTGACCACGACGAGCGGCGTGCACGCGGCGACGATCGCCGAGTACGCCATCACCATGCTCCTCGCCCTGGCGCACCGGGTGCCCCGGATGGTCGATTGGCAGGCCAGGGGCGCCTGGCCGCCGGACGAAGAGCGCTGGCCCCTGTTCGTGCCGACGGAGGTGCGCGGAGCGACGCTCGGCATCATCGGCTATGGGAGCATCGGGCGCGAGCTCGCCCGCATCGCGAAGGCGGCGTTCGGGATGGCGGTGCTCGCCTGCAAGCGCGACCCGTCGCGCCGGGCGGACTCCGGCTATTTCCTGCCCGGCACCGGTGATCCGGAAGGTGCGCTGCCGGACGAATGGTTCCCTCCCGAGCGAGTGGTGGAGCTCCTCGCCAGGTCGGACGCCGTCGTGATGTGCGCGCCGCTCACACCGGAGACGCATCGCATGATCGGCGCCGGCGAGCTGCACGTCATGAAGCGCTCGGCCTTCTTCATCAATGTCGGGCGGGGGGCGACGGTGGACGAGGACGCGCTGGCCCGGGCGCTCGGCGAGCAGCGCATCGCGGGGGCGGCGATCGACGTCTTCGAGCAGGAGCCGCCCCCCGCCGGGCACCCGCTCTACGCGCTCGGCAACGTGATCCTGTCACCGCACGTGTCGGGCTTCATCCCGAGCTACGACGAGAAGTGCTCGGAGCTCTTCGCGGACAACCTCCGGCGCTACCTCGAGGGCGGGGCGCTCCTGAACCTGGTCGACCGCGCCAGGGGTTACTAGAAGGCCCCTGGCCAAGGTTCATCCCGCCGCCTGCGGGCCGGGCCGTGTGCCGGATCTCACGATCGGGGCCCGCTCGTAGGCCGTCTGCTCCATCCAAGCCGGGCCAAATGCATCACGGGCGGAGGTGACGGGCCCGCTTACCTCTATCGCGGAGGGCTCGAAGAAGTATGATCCTCCCCATGGAAGATCAGCCTCGCGTCCACCAACGATCGCAATCGCACGCCACGGATCCAGCCGACACCGCCGGGGAGCGCCATTCATGCCGAAGCTGATGATCATCCAGGCGACCGGTTATCGTTTCCGTGATCTCCGGGTCCCCTACAAGCTTCGCAAGCGAAAGCTCGTAGGCGCCGTGCTGCCCCACCTTGCGGCGCTTGCGCCGAAGGAGTGGGAGGTGACGCTGGTCGACGACGCGACGCAGGACGTGGACTACGACGCCGACGTGGACGTGGTCGCGATCACCATCAGGACAGTGACCTCTCTGCGGGGATACGAGATCGCCGCCAGGTTCAGGGACAGGAAGATTCCCGTGGTGATGGGCGGGCCCCATGCGACGTTCTATGCGGCGGAGGTCGCGGAGCATGCCGACGCGGTGTGCATCGGTGAAGCCGAAGAGGTCTTCCCCGCCATGCTGGAGGACGCCGCGGCGGGCCGATTGAAGAAAACCTATCAGGCGGAACGCCCCGCGCTTCTCGCCGGCCTGCCGGCCCCCCGCTGGGATCTGCTCGACCCTCGCAAGTACGTCTTCTACAGGCCCTTCGTCATCCAGTACTCACGCGGCTGTCCTTACACGTGCGGCTTCTGCGCCGAGAGGCGCCTGAACGGGGACTATGGCTACCGGTATCGGCCCACGGAGGATGTGGTCGAGGACATCAAGCGATGCGGCAGCAGGCACATCTTCTTCGCGGCCAGCCAGTTCGCCGGCAACAAGGCCCACGCGATGGAGCTGATGGAAGCCCTCATTCCGCTCAAGGTGCGCTGGTCCACCCTGGTGTCCGCCCACTTCTGCCTCGACGAGAAATTCATGGACCTCGCCAAGAGGTCGGGCCTCCTGCACGTCAACATGGGGGTGGAAAGCATCGACCAGAAGACCCTGCACGCCATGAACAAGGACTCCAACAGGGTCAGGCAGTACGGGGACGTGATTCACAATCTGACCAGCCGCGACATCAGCTATTCGCTGAACTTCGTCTTCGGCTCGGACGAGGAGGAGGAGGACGTGTTTCGCACGACGCTCGAGTTCCTGTTCGAGCACAAGGCCCAGACGGCCTACTTCAACATCCTGGTTCCCCTTCGCGGCACGTCGGTGTACGAGCAGCTCAAGACGGAGGGCCGCCTCATCGACGAGGAGAACATGGAGAGATGGCCCGAGCTCTCCTGCCACTTCAAGCCGCTCCGCTACACTCCGGAGGAGTTGGTTCACCGGGTCGGGAAGATCCGGCGGGACTTCTATACGCTTGGCTCGGCCGCCAGGCGGCTGCCCGTGCCCTACAAGGAGGCCCACTTCGCGTCCTGGAACCTGCACTTCCTCCAGCGGAAGGTGGCCACTCACCTGGACTCGATGCGGGACTTCACGGAATTCTAGCCCGGCCGGGCGGCGATCCGCCTCCCTCGTCGCGCCTACTTCGCCGCGACGCCCTCGATCTCGACGAACCGTGACGCGCTCTTGTCTACCCGCGCGAAACGTGCGAGACTCCGGCCGCTTCCCCCACTAAGGAGGGCTCAACGATGAGTACGCGCTTGCTGGCCGCCGCCGTCACCGCCGCCCTGCTGTTCCTCACCAGCTCCGCCCATGCCGCCGACAAGAAGGTGATCCGCCTCTGGCAGACGGAGACGGAGCCCCAGACCATGGCGGTCCTCAACCAGATCGCCGCGGCGTACGAGAAGACGCATCCGGACGTGTCGATCAAGATCGAGGGGCTCGCCTGGGGGGATCTCGAGAAAAAGCTCACCGCCGCGCTCGCCGCGGGAGCGCCGCCGGACGCCACCCACGGCCAGCCCATCACCTGTGTGTCCTTCGCGGCCAAGGGGCTGCTGCGCCCGGTCGAGGACTTGGCCGATTCGCTCGGCAAGGACAACATCGTGGACGCCTTCCGCGACCTCTGCCGCTGGCAGGGGCGGACCTACGGCGTCGGTCACTCCCCGGCGTCCTCTGTCTTCGTCTACCGCAAGGATCTGCTCGCTCAGAAGGGCCTCAAGGTGCCGAAGACCTGGGACGAGCTGATCCAGGTGTCTGAGGCGCTCAGGGAGACCAAGGACGGCCAGGTCGTCCGCTACGGGCTCACGATGACCGGCGCGCCGCTCTTCATTAATATCGGCATCGGCGAGCTGCTGAAGACGAACGGCGGCCGGCTCTTCGACGAGCAGGGGCGGCCGACGCTCACCTCCAGGCAGGTGATCGAGCTGCTGGACTTCTACAAGAAGCTCAACGGCGTGCTGCCGCCCGGCTGGACGGGCCACGGCTACCTCGACACCTTCGCCAACCTCGCCAACGGCAAGGCGGCGATGCTGTACCAGGCCTACGGCCGCGGCGTCGGCTACATCGAGAAGTACGCGCCCAAGGAGCTCGCCGACTCCGACCACTACGCTGTCGCGGACAAGGTGGTCGGTCCGTCGGGGAAGTCGCCGGCGGCGCAGCTCGACTGCGAGCCCTGGATGGTCTTCAAGGACGCCAAGGGCGGCGCTGAGGCCGTCGATTTCCTCAAGTTCTTCTTCAGGGACGAGAACTACATCCCGTACCTGCACTCGGTGCCCATCCACCTGCTCTCCATCAAGAAGTCCACGTACAAGAACCCGAAGTATGCCGACAACGCGACCATCGCCAAGTGGCGGCCATGGGTGGACATGCAGGAGAAGTACTTCCGCAACGATTGGATCAAGCCCGTGCTCGTGACCGACTGGAGCGACATGCAGAAGCCCTACCTGCTGGAAGTCATGGGCTCCGGCATCCTCGTGGACATGGTGTTCGACTCCGTCAAGGGCATGCCTTCGGCGGAGGCGGCCGCCAAGGCGCAGAAGCGCGTCGAGGAGCTGCTGGTCCAGGGCGGCTACCTGAAGAAGTAGCGTGCCAAGCTTTGCCGACGCGGCCGCGCCGGGCGCCCCCGGGGTCCCGGCGCGGCCGCGCCGCCGACTGTCCCCCGCGCTCCTGGGGCTCTGCGGCATTCTCCCCGCCCTCGTTCTGATCGGCGTCCTCATCCTCTACCCCGTCGCCTACGCGATCTGGCTCTCCTTCTTCGACAAGCATTCGTTCTTCCCGGCCGAGCGATGGGTCGGCCTCGGCAACTACGCGCGCCTGCTCCGCGACCCGGAGTTCTGGGACAGCCTCTGGAAGGGGACCGTCTACGCGGCCGGCACGACCGCGCTGCAGCTCGTTTTCGGATTAGCCTCTGCGCTCCTGCTCCACCGGGCCTTTCGCGGCCGGACGGTGGTGCGCGCCCTCGTGCTCTTTCCCTACATGATCCCCACCATCGTCGCGGTCATCGTCTGGCGGTGGCTGCTCAACGAGACCTTCGGGCTCGTGGACTACGTGCTCGTCGCCTGGGGGCTCGCGCGGCAGCCCATCGCCTGGCTGGGCGTGGACCATATCATGACGTCGCTCATCGCCATGAGCGTCTGGCAGTTCGCGCCTTTCGTGACGCTCTCCGTGCTGGCGCGGCTGCAGACCATCCCGCTCGAGCTCTACGAGGCCGCGCGGGTAGACGGCGCCTCGGCGTGGGCCCGGTTCCGTTTCATCACGCTGCCCCAGGTCCGGGCCGTGATGTTCGTCGTCATCCTGCTGCGCGGGATCTGGATGTTCACGAAGTTCGACACGGTGTGGCTGTGGGGCGAGGGCGCAGGCGCCGGGGCCGAGATCCGGACCCTGCCGATCTACACCTTCATGCGGACGTTCACGTACTACCAGGCGGGCTTCGGCGCGGCGCTGTCGGTCGTCATGTTCCTCATGCTGATGGCGGCGACGGGGCTCTACTTCCGGCTCTTCTGGCGTGACGAGGAGAAGGCGTGAGGCAGGTCGGCGCCCGCCTCGGCCCGGTATGTCTCTACCTCGGTGCCCTGGGGCTCTGCGCCCAGGCTATCCTGCCGCTGCTCTGGATGCTCTCGACCTCGCTCAAGCCGCCGCGGGAAGTTCTCGCGACCCCGCCGACACTCATCCCTGCGGCGCCCACGCTCGAGAACTTCGCCCGGCTGCTGACCCAGACGGCCTTCGTCACGTACTTCCTCAACAGCATGGTCGTGTCCGGCCTGACCGTGCTGCTCACGATGGCGGTGGGCGCCGCCGGCGCCTACAGCCTCACGCGCTTTCCTTTCCCGGGGCGCGAGAGCATCGCCCGCCTGATCCTCTGCACCTACATGTTCGCGCCGATCATGATCGTGGTGCCGATCTACATTCTCGCGCGCCGGCTCGGGATCGTGGACACGCATACCGCGCTGGTGCTCTCCTACTCCTCCTTCTGCCTGCCATTCTCGCTGTGGCTGCTCCGCGCCTTCTTCCAGTCCATCCCGATCGAGCTGGAGGAGGCGGCGCAGGTGGACGGCGCCGGGCGGCCGCGCGCGCTCATCTACATCGTCGCCCCCCTGGCGCTGCCGGGGCTCATCGCGACGTCGATCTTCACCTTCACGTTGGCCTGGAACGACTACATCTTCACGCGAATCCTGATCGTGTCCGACGAGCTAAAGACGCTGCCCGTCGGCGTCCAGGACCTCTTCTCCGCCGCCGTCGTGGACTGGGGGCTCGTCATGGCGGCCGGCATGCTGATCACCATCCCCGCGCTTGCCTTCTTCATGGCGGTGCAGCGCCATCTGGTGGCGGGTTGGGGAACGGGAGGACTCAAAGGATGACGACGATACGCTTCGGTTTCTCGGTCCAGGGTCGCGGCGCGCTGGCGGATCGCGAGGGCCTGGGCACGCTGGCCCGGCGCGCCGACGCGCTCGGCTACGATTCGATCTTCGTCAGCGACCGGATGCTGATTCCCGTCGCGAGCACGTCGGGCTATCCGTACTCGCCGACAGGCGCCTTCCCGCTGGGGCCCGACGAGCCGTGGCTCGAGGCGCTCACGGCGGTGACGTGGCTCGCCACCATCACCCAACGCATCCACGTCGGCACGAGCGTGCTGATCATCCCGTACCGGAACCCGGTGTTCACGGCCCGGGCGTTGGCGACGGCGGACTACCTCTCGGGCGGGCGCGTGATCCTTGGGGCCGGCATCGGTTGGTGGCGGGAGGAGTTCGAGGCCGTGGGCGTGCCGTTCGCGGAGCGCGCGGCGCGCACCGTCGAGAGCCTGCGGATCATGAAGGAGATCTGGACCAAGCCGCGCGTCGCCTTCGAGGGACGATTCTGGCGCATCGCCGAGGCCGGCGGAGTCCGGCCGCACCCGGCGCAGCGCCCGCACATTCCCATCTGGATCGGCGGCCACAGCGAGGCCGCGCTCAGGCGCGTCGTGGCCATCGGCGACGGCTGGCACCCGCTGGGGCTCCGCCCGCCGGTCGCGCTTTACCCGCCGGAGATGGCGGCCGCCGTGCGCCACCTTCGGGATCTCGCGGTCGCCGCCAAGCGCGACCCGCGCGAGATCACCATCACCTTCAAGGGACCCGTGAAGCTCGACCCCGCGGCCCCGAAGGACCGCGTGCCGCTGACCGGCTCGCCGGCCCAGATCGCCGAGGATCTGTCGGCCTACGTCCTAGCCGGGGTCGAGCACTTCGTCCTCGACTTCTCGGTGCCCACTGTGCCCGAAATGCTCGACGTCCTCGAGCGCTTCGCGGCCGATGTCCGGCCGAAGGTCGGGCGCTGACGGATTGACTCCGGCTCGGCTGGCCTACCTCGTTTACTTCGCGGCGATCCCGGCGATCTCGACGAAGGACTTCGGCGCGGCCAGCCTCGCTTCGACCGTCGCGCGGGCGGAGGTCGTCTTCGCCATCACCGCAGCCATCTGTGACGACCCCGAGCGCCTGCGCGCCATCCATCCGGCGCCCGCGAGCTTCGATCCGGGTCGAGCGCACCTCGAACCGGGTGGCCCTTTCCACGAGGGCGCCGCGCGCTACTTTGCGGCCCGAGGTGGCCCCGAGGTCAGGTCTTGACCCGGACGCCGATTCGCCCCGCCGCCTGCTGAAGTCGCTTGTCGGCAGTCGCGATAGGGGCGGCGTGCGACACAGCGAGCGCGAGGTAGAGGCAGTCATAGACCGGATGCCCGAGCTCGACGGCCAGTCGAGCGGCAGACGGAAGGAGCATCGCCGAAGGCGTCCAGGCGATTCCCAGGGCAAGCAAATTCGTGATGGCCTGCTCGACGTCCGCCCGCTCCATCTCATGACGACGGAGCTTCTTCCACCAGGCGTTGGTCGCCTCGACGGCCATCAGGTCGGGAGCGAGCAGGGTAGAGTCGCTTTCGAGCAGCTTGTCGGCTCCGGACCTGTCCGGCTCGTTGGCGAACCACAGAAACGCGATCGAGGCGTCGACGACGATGGGCTCCGAGATCGCCGAAGTGTATCGCGAGCCGCGCTCGCGCACGCGTCGGGCGGGCGCTCTCGCGGCCCGGCGTGGCGTCATCGCGCCCGGTCTTCCCGGATCGAATCCACTCCGCTGGAGCGGTGGGGGCGTTGGCGGGCGCGAATGGCCGCAGCCCGCGCGGCAATCTCCGCCCGGCTCACCCGCGTGCCGTCGGCGAGGACTCGCCGCGCCTCCTGCTCGACCGATACGCCGCGAAGGCGGGCCTGCAGCCGCAGCCGCTCGGCCACCTCGTCATCGAGATTCCGGATGATGATCGTCGCCATAGTGTCGATAGCGTCTCATGCTAGCAGCGATATCGCAACATGCTATCGGTCCACCTGGGGGTCAGGTCTTGAAATACGGCATCAGCCTTCGGGGATGGCTGGCCGACCGCGACAGGACTGGGCCGCGGATGCGTGAATTCAAGACCTGACCCTGCTGTTACTTCGCGGCGACGCCCGCGATCTCGACGAAGTACTTCGGCGCGGCCAGCCTCGCTTCGACCGTCGCGCGCGCGGGCGGGTTCGCCGGGTCCATCCAGGCGTCCCACACGCTGTTCATGTCGTCGAAGTAACGCATGTCGGCGAGCCAGATGGTGGCCGAGAGCAGCTTGGACTTACTGCTGCCCGCCGCGGCCAGGAGGTCGTCGAACTTCTTGAGGATCTGCTGGATCTGGCCCTTGACGTCCGTCGCGGCGTCACCGGCAATCTGGCCGGCGATGTAGATGGTGTCGCCGTGGACGACGGCGGCGCTCAGGCGCTTGCCGGGCTGTAGCCGCTGGATGCTCACTTGAGTGTCCTCCTTAGAGGGGAGAGAGGGTCACAGAGTCCGAAAATCCCTCTCCCCCATCGGGGGAGAGGGTAGGGTGAGGGGGCTGGGGATCATGGCGCCGCGGGGTTGGCGTAGTGTTCCATGATGAAGCCCGCGATGCTGTGGCGGGAGGGACGGTGGGGCAGAGCGTCGCCGGGGAACCAGCGCGCGTCTTCCAGCTCCGAGTGGTCCACGCGGATCTCGCCGCCGGCGTACGTCGCGACGAAGCCCAGCATGATCTGGCTCGGGAAGGGCCAGTTCTGGCTGCCGACGTAGTGGATGTCCTTCACGTCCACGCCGACCTCTTCTTTGACTTCGCGCGCCACGCAGCCCTCGAGGGACTCGCCGTTGTCCACGAAGCCCGCGACCAGCGCGTAGCGGCCGGGCGCCCATTCGGCCTTGCGCGCGAGCAGCACGCGGCCCCCGTCGCGCACCATGATGATGACCGCCGGGTGCAGGTGCGGGTAGTGCTCGTAGTGGCAGCGCGGGCAGCGCTTGCCCCATTCCCCCTCGATGCGCGTGGTCGGCTCGCCGCAGCGGGGGCAGAAGCCGCTCGTGCTCTGCCACCACAGCGCCTGCATGGCCATGCCGCCCAGGGATAGGAGGTCGTCCGGCAGCTTCGTGCCGCGCATGGGGACGAGCGTCTCGCGCTTCAAGCCCTCCGGAAGGGCGGCGTCCTTCGGGAGCTCGGCGGTGAAGCAGGGCGCGCCCCGCAGCGTGCCGAGCCAGAACGGCTCCTTGACCGCCGATTCGAGCCCGGCCGGCAGGGCGCCCTCGGGCAGGCGGAGCGCGTCGCCGGCGGGCACGACGACCAGCTGCTGGTCCTGGACGAGCAGCCAGAGCCCGCGCCCCTCGGGCGGGCCGCCGCCGCGCTTGGCGGGCTCGAAGTCGGCGCCCAGCACCTCGCGGTTGAAGGGCAGGTAGACGGACAGCGGTGTCGTCACCGGGAGGCCCCTTGCTCGAGGCGCTGCAGAGCGGGCATGACTTCCTTCGCGAACAGGCGCATGTTGCGCTCGGCCTCGGCGGCCGGCATGCCCGCGTAGGAGAAGACGCCGACGTAGTGGTCGTTGCCGACGCGGCGGCGGATATCGAGGATCTTCTCGTAACACTGCTCGGGCGTGCCCCACACCTGGAGGTCCACGAAGAAGTCTATGACCTTCTCGTCGCCGTACGTATGGATCTTGTCGGCCATCTTGGCGTAGTACTCGTAGCCCTTGGTCTTCGCCATGTGGTCGCCGCCGAACTGGTAGTGGTCGAGCACGGTGCGGAAGTAGCCGCCGATCCATCGGCGGGCCTCTTCGCGCGCGCGCGCCGGATCGGGATCGCAGAAGGTCCACCCCGCCGAGATCGGCGCCGGCGGCTCGACGCCGTTGATCTGCCGGTAGAGCGCGTGGTACTCGACGAGCTCCTTGGCGACCTCGGGCCACGGCTTCTGCGGGATGATGAGGATGCCCACGCCCAATTCCGCCATGATCTTCACCGACTCGGGCGACACGGCCGCGGCGTAGGTCCGGCCGCGGAAGCTCTTGAAGGGCGCGGGACGGATGTCGGCGCGCGGCTGGCTGACGAACTGCCCGTCGAACTCGCAGTAGCCCTTCTCGAGGCCTTCGAGCAGCATCCGCGCGTATTCCACGAAGCGGTCGCGGCTTTCGTCCATGGGCACGCGCAGACCTTCGAACTCGACCTTGCCCGCGCCGCGCCCCAGCCCCAGGATCATCCGGCCGCCCGATATATTATCGAGCATCGATATTTGTTCCGCGACGCGCATCGGGTCGTGCCACGGCAGCACCACCACCATGGAGCCCAGCGCGACGCGCGTCGTTCGCCCTGCCATGTACGTCAGGAACTGCAGCACGTCGGGGCACATGGTGTAGTCGGTGAAGTGGTGCTCGACGCTCCAGATGGAGTCGAAGCCGAGCGGCTCGCAGAGATCGGCGAGCCGGAGGTCGTCACGGTAGACGTCGAAGTCGCTGCGGGCCCTGCCGGGGTTCTGGAAGACGGCGGCCATGCCGACGCGCATGCAGGTTCCCTCCTTGGGAGACGAGGCGTGCGCCTCGGCCCGCCAATTTTGCCCCACGACGAGGCCTCGCGCAAGGCCGGGGCCCTTCCTGCTGACGGATTGACAAACCGCGCCTTTCGACTAGGCTAGAGCGCGCCCTGCCACGGCGGCGGGCGGAGACCGCAACCCCATTCGGAGGCTCTGCAATGAAGCATCGCGATGTGTACCGGACCGAGCTCACGCCCGTGAGCTTTCTCGAGCGCAACGCCTACGTCTTCCCGGACAAGACGGCCGTCATCCACGGCAGCCGGCACTACACGTACCGGCAGTTCGCGGAGCGCGTGAACCGCCTGGCGTCCGGGCTCCGCAAGGCCGGCATGAAGAGGCACGACAGGGTCGCGTTCATCTGTCCGAACATTCCGGCCATGCTCGAGGCGCACTATGGGGTCCCGCTGGCGGGCGGTATCCTGGTCGCGATCAACATCCGGCTCTCCTCCGACGAGATCGACTACATCCTCAAGCACTCGAGCTCGAAGTTCCTGTTCGTGGACGCCGAGTTCGAGCCCGTGATCAAGCACCTCGATCTCTCCGGCCTTAAAGTGGTCCGCGTGGACGACACGGGCGCCGCCGGCGACCCCTACGAGGACTTTCTCGCCACGGGCGCGCCCGGCGCCGTCGAGCCGGTCCTCGAGGACGAGGAGGAGATGATCTCGATCAACTACACCTCGGGCACGACGGGCCGCCCGAAGGGCGTCATGTACTCGCACCGCGGCGCCTGGGTCAACGCGATGGGCGAGATCGTCGAGACGGGGATGAACTTCGAGACGAAGTACCTCTGGACGCTCCCCATGTTTCACTGCAACGGCTGGTGCTTCACGTGGGCGGTGACGGCGGTCGCGGGAACGCACGTCTGCTTGAGACGCGTCGAGTCCACGCGCATCTGGGAGCTGCTCGAGTCCGAGGGCATCACGCACTACTGCGGCGCGCCCACGGTCCAGATCGGCGTGGTCAACGACCTCAAGGCCCACCGACTCGCGCGTCCGGTCACGGTCACCGTCGCCGGCGCGCCGCCCTCGCCGACGCTCCTGGGCAAGTTGAAGGAGCTGAACTTCCGCCCGGTGCACGTCTACGGCCTGACCGAGACGTACGGCCCGCACACGGTCTGCGCCTGGCACAAGGAGTGGGACAGCCTGCCCGCCGAGAAGCAGGCGGCGCTGGCCGCGCGGCAGGGGCAGGGCTACGCGATCTTCGACCTGGTCCGCGTGGTGGACGAGGAGATGAACGACGTGCCGCGGGACGGCGAGACGCTGGGCGAAGTCGTCATGGTCGGCAACAACTGCGCCAAGGGCTACTTCGAGCAGCCGGAGGCGACGGCGGAGGCCTTCCGCGGCGGCTGGTTCCACTCGGGCGACATCGGGGTCTGGCACCCCGACGGCTACATCGAGCTGCGCGACCGGAAGAAGGACATCATCATCTCGGGCGGTGAGAACATCTCGACCATCGAGGTGGAGCAGTGCGTGGCCAAGCACCCGGCCGTGATGGAGTGCGCCGTCGTCGCCGTGCCGGACGAGAAGTGGGGCGAGCGGCCCAAGGCTTTCGTCACGCTCAAGCCGGGCCAGCAGGCGACCGAGAAGGACATCATCGAGTTCTGCAAGCAGCACATTGCGCACTTCAAGGCGCCGGCGGCGATCGAGTTCGGGGACCTACCGAAGACCTCGACCGGCAAGGTCCAGAAGTTCGTCCTGCGCGACAAAGAGTGGAAGGGCCGCGAGAAGCGAATTAACTAGGTTCTGCGGGTCAGGCGCGGTGCGTTTTCGGGTGCTGTGCGTGCCACTGGGTCCGGAGTCTCAGGGCCACGGCGACCAGCAGCACTCCGAAGCAGAGCGAGTACGCGCCCACCAGCCAGCCCAGCGCCAGGAGCCCCGCCCACGGCAGCAGGACCATCAGCACGCCGAAGGCCGCCGTCAGCGCGCCGTTGACGACCAGCACGCGCTCGTCCCGGATGTCGCGGCGGAGCCGTATGGCGGCGAAGATGTGGAGGATGCCACTCGCGAAGGCGAAGCCGCTCACGACGAAGAGCCATAAGCGGGCGGCCGCGTCGGGGCGCAGCAGGGCGAGGAGCCCGACGGCGACGGCGATCACACCCTCGGTGGTGAGCGGCCAGGAGCGCTCCCGGTTTTCCTCGGACCGCACGCCGGCGACGATGGCGAGGATGCCGCTCAGGAGCACGGCCACGCCGAACCCCAACACGAGGGTGGGCAGCGCGATGCCGGGCCGTGTCAGCGCGAAGAGCCCGAAGAGGATAGCCAGGACGCCCCGAGCCGCCAGGGCCTTCCAGTTCCGCGCCAGCCCGCTGTACATGGCGGCATTCTATCAGCGTCGCGCCTCCGCGCGTGTAAGATACGGGAGCCGGGCGGCCGGAGACGGGGCCCGCAACCACGAGGAGGAGACGATCCGTGCGCTACTGGGATGACATCAAGGAAGGCGAGGTTGTCGAGCTCGGCAGTCGGACCATGGAGAAGGACCGCATGGTCGCATTCGCCCGCGAGTTCGACCCGCAGCCGTTCCACACCGACGAGAAGGCGGCCGAGGCGAGCATCTGGGGCGGGCTCATCGCCAGCGGCTGGCTGACCGGCAGCGTGCTGATGCGCATTTTCTACGACGGCTACCTCAAGGACACGGCGAGCCTGGGTTCGCCCGGGATCGACGAGCTGCGCTGGCTCAAGCCCGTGCGCCCCGGCGACACGCTCACCGTGCGACTCACCGTGCTGGAGACCGCGGCGTCGCGCAGCAAGCCCGACCGCGGCATCGTCCGCTCGCTGATGGAGGTGGTGAACCAGCACGGCGAGATCGTCATGACCACGAAGGGCGTCAACTTCTTCCGCCGCCGTCCGGCAGGCGGCTAGGGCACGCCCACTCGGCCGACGGCGGGAAGCTTCACCGCGGGACGCTTCAGGTCGAGGCCGAAGATGAGACCGAGCACGTTGACCTCGAGCCCTTCGTCCCAGGCGGCCATGACGCCCAGCAGGCCCAGCGCCGAGAGCTGGAGGCCCGTGCCGCTCGGAGCCACGCCGATGGGCGCGCCGTCTGGAAGATAGTCCTTGCCGATGGCCGTCGGCGGCAGGTTCAGCCGGAGCTCCGGCACCCCGCGCGCGACGAAGGCG
Source organism: Candidatus Rokuibacteriota bacterium (assembly GCA_030647435.1). Lineage (NCBI taxonomy): Bacteria > Candidatus Rokuibacteriota > Candidatus Rokuibacteriota bacterium. The sequence continues at coordinate 51,634 of JAUSJX010000115.1, read as the reverse complement.
GTGAAGGTGTTGCTGTTGGGGCCTGGCCAGGTTCGGTACGACGCGCCGTAGGGATAGGCGGCAACCGCGGCCTGGACCTTCTCGATGACCGCGTCCACGTCGGGGCCGCGGAGATCCACCAGGAGATCGGGCCGGCTGCCGAACCAGTGGTTGTCCGGTCCGGTGCGGTTGACGCGCAGGGCCGGCGCGCCGCGGTCCACGCCCCAGCCCATCACTTCGTAGCGGGTGTAGGAAGAGGCGCCGCTCTGCTTGACGGCGATCCACGTGTGCACGGCCAGGAGGCCGCGCAAGCCGACGGTGCGCGCGGCGTAGACCTGCACCACCGCCTCGGGCGTGGTGGCCGGATCGGGCGCCTGGCCCGACGGCTCGCGTGAGAGCTGCCACCAGTCGCCCCGGGTCCGCTCGAGCGTGGAGCAGCCTGACACCGTCGCGAGAGCGCAGGCGAGCACGACGAGGCGGCATGCGCGCGCGGTCATAGGCGCACAGCATACCCCGCGATACGGTGCCGGGGCGAGAAGCCGGGCTCGCTAGATGAGCGGCACGGGGTAGCGGAAGGGCGCCCAGCCGATGCCGGCCACGGGCTTCGGTGTGTAGGCGGCGACCTTGCGAGACGAGGCCTTCGCCGCCGGCTTCCGGGCCGACGCCTTCTTCGCTGCCGGCTTCTTCGCTACGGGCTTCTTCGCGGCCTTCCTCGGAGCGGTCTTCTTCTTTGCCATGCGCGGGAGTCTACACCAGCGCTGTCCGCGGAGCAATCGCCGCGGCGCCCCCCGGCGGGCAAGGGCCAGCTTGCGGGCGCGCGGCAGCCGCTTGATCGCGGCCTCGCGCCGGAGGGCGGCGGAGCGGTCCCGATGCCGCTGGCACCACCTCAGCCTGACGGGCAGCCGGCTCCGTGTATACTTCGACGCGACCCCGCGGGCGTGCTGGCCGAGGCGGCGGGGCAGGTCGTTCGAGATACCGGTGTACAGCGTGCCGTCGGCGCACTCGAGGAGGTAGCAGACCCATGCCATCAGGCGCCAGTATGCCCGAGCTCGACGCGGGGCAGGTGCATTACGAGTGGAACAACGCCATCGCGCCCCGGCTCGAGATCGAGCCCGGCGACACGGTGGTCTTCCAGACGCGAGACGCCGCCGACGGCTTCTACTCGCGGGCGTCCAGCCACGCCGACGTGCTCAACCGCGGGCCCTTCCGCGGACATCCTTTGACGGGCCCCGTGCGCGTCAAGGGCGCCGCGCCCGGCGACGTGCTCGTGGTCGAGATCCTCGACGTGAAGCCCGCCGCCGACTTCGGCTGGACGGCGATCCGTCCCGGGCGCGGGCTCCTGCCCGAGTCGGATTTCTCGAAGCCGTTTCTCCAGATCTGGGATCTCTCCGATGGCACGCACGCGCGCATGGACCGCCGCGTCGCCGTGCCCATCGAGGCGTTCCCCGGCGTCATGGGCACGGCGCTCGACGAGCCCGGTGGGCACAGCACCATGCCGCCCAGGAAGAACGGCGGCAACATGGACATCAAGCAGCTCACGCGCGGTGCGACGCTCTACCTGCCGGTGTGGGTGCCGGGCGCGCTCTTCAGCGTGGGCGACGGGCATGCCGCGCAGGGCGACGGCGAGGTGTGCGTCACCGCCGTCGAGATGCGCGCGCAGGCAACGCTCCGCTTCGGCCTCGAGAAGGGCCGCCGCCTCGAGGAGCCCCAGCTCCGCACGACCCGCCCGCTCGCCGCGGGGACCAACACCGCGCCCTGGTTCGCGACGACGGCCCACGGACCCGATCTCTTCGCGGCCGCGCAGCGGGCCACCCGCCACATGATCGACCACCTGGTGAGGGAGCGCGGTTTCTCCAGGGAGGAGGCCTACATCGTGTGCAGCGTGGCGGCCGATCTCAAGATCAGCGAGATCGTGGACGCGCCCAACTGGATCGTCTCCGCCTTCATGCCCGAGAGCATCTTCCCCTGATTTCACGGGGTTGTGACAATCCGGCCGGACCCGCCCGTACACTACAGCCGGGAGCGTGACGAGAGCGCCTATGTCGAGCCGAATGAGCTTGCCCTTGCTGAGCAGTGAGCCCGGCGCCGGTCACGCGCCGGTCGTGCCCTTCCTCCGCCTCTCGGCGCTCTGGATCCAGATCACGGGCACCTGGTGCAACCTCGAGTGCACCCACTGCATCAACGCCTCCGGCCCCGACGACCCTTGGCTCAAGCCCATCGCGCCCGAGGTCGCGCGCGAGGCCATACGGGAGGCCGACGAGCTCGGCGTCAAGGAGATCTACTTCACGGGCGGCGAGCCGTTCCTCCACGGCGAGTTTCTGGCGCTCCTGGCCGACGCGCTCGCGGTGGCGCCGACGACGGTCCTCACCAACGGCACGCTCATCGACGACGCCATGGCCGACCAGCTCGCCGCGCTGGCCCGGGGCGCCGCCTACTCGCTCGAGATCCGCGTGAGCCTCGACGACACCGACCCGGAGAAGAACGACAGGGTCCGCGGAGCCGGCGTTTTCGACAAGGCCGTGCGCGCCATCCAGCTCCTGCACGAGCGCGGGCTCCTGCCCATCGTGACCGCGACCGAGATCACGAGCCACGAGCACGCGGGCGGGCGGGGGATGTACGAGCGCTTCCGCGGGTTCCTCGCGGGCCTCGGCATCGAGAAGCCGCGCGTGAAGATCATGCCGGTCTTCGCTCTCGGGCGCTCGAGCCGCGGCGGCGGGCGCCGCCTCACCGAGGACGACCTCGAGGGCTTCGACCGCGGGACGCTCCAGTGCTCGGAGTCCCGCGTCGTCGCCGATGGCGGCGTCTACGCCTGCCCCATCCTGGCGGGTCTGCCAGGCGCGAAGCTCTCGGACGGCGGCCTCGAAGCCTCGTTCCGCGACGCCCCCCTCTACCATCCTTCCTGTGTCACCTGTCACGAGACGGGGATGACGTGCAAGAACGGATAGCCGAGTACCGGCGCGTGGCGCTCTTCGGCGGCGTGTACAACAACGCGCTGGCTCTCCACGCGACGCTCGAAGACGCGAGACGGCGCGACGTCGAAGCGGTGTTCTGCCTCGGAGACATGGGCGGTTTCGGGCCTCATCCCGACCGCGTGTTCCCTCTCTTGAAGGCCCACGATGTCCTCGCGATCCAGGGCAACTACGACGAGTCGCTGGCGCAGGGCAAGACCGACTGCGGCTGCGGTTATACCGACCCGCGCGACAATCACTTCGCGCGCATCAGCTACGAGTACACGTTCGCCAACACCTCGACCGAAAACAAGGCGTGGCTCGGCGCGCTGCCGGGAGGCCGCCGGATCCGCCTGGGCAACCACCGGGTGCTCATGTGCCACGGGTCTCCGAGGGTCATCAACGAGTTCCTCTGGGAGTCGGCGACGCCGACGGGGCTCCTCAAGCGCCTCCTGGGACAGGCGGAGGCCGACGTGCTCGCCTGCACGCACACGGGGATCAAGTGGCACCGGCCGCTGCCCGACGGGAGGCACGCCGTCAACGTGGGCGTGATCGGGCGACCGGAGAACGACGGCTCGAGCAACGTCTGGTACACGGTGCTGACCGCCGGGCCCGACCTCTCGGTCGAGTTCATCCCCGTGCACTACGACTTCGAGACGCTGGCCTGCCAGATGGAGCAGGAGGGGCTGCCGCCCGAGTTCGCCGAGACCGTGCGTACCGGCTGGTGGACCACCTGCCTCGAGAACCTCCCATCCAGAGAACGCTCGCGCGGCAAGTTCTGACGCGGCTCTGCAGATGGTAGTGGATGTGCTTCCCAACGATGCCCACAACGCCCTACTGGTGGCGAATGTCCACCCGCCCGACTGGCGCCAGCCCAACCCGGCGCCGCGCTACAACCTGGTCGTCATCGGCGGCGGCACCGCCGGGCTGGTGACGGCGGCGGGCGCGGCCGGCCTCGGCGCGCGCGTGGCGCTCATCGAGCGGCACCTCCTGGGCGGCGACTGTCTCAACGTCGGCTGCGTGCCCTCGAAGTGCGTCATCCGTTCATCGCGGGTGGTCGGTGATATCCGCGCGGCCGGGGCGCTCGGCGTAAGGGTAAACGGAGCCGTCGAGCCAGACTTCGGCGCGGTGATGGAGCGCATGCGCGGCATCCGCGCGCGGATCAGCCGCCACGACTCCGCCGAGCGCTTCAACGGGCTCGGCGTGGACGTCTTCCTCGGCGACGGGCGCTTCACGGGGCCCGACATCGTCGAGGTCAACGGCACGGCTCTCCGATTCAAGAAGGCCGTCATCGCGACGGGTGCCCGCGCGCGCCACCCGATGGTCCCCGGGCTCGCCGAGGCGGGTTTCCTCACCAACGAGACCGTGTTCGAGCTGACGGAGCGCCCGCGACGCTTGGCCGTCATCGGCGCCGGTCCCATCGGCTGCGAGCTGGCGCAGGCCTTCAGGCGCCTGGGCTCCGAAGTAACGCTGCTTCACACCGGTGGCCACATCCTGAACCGGGAGGACGCGGACGCGGCCGGGATCGTCCAGCGCGCCTTCGTCGACGAGGGCATCCACCTCGCCCTCGACGCCAGGCTCACGCGCGTCGAGCCGAGCGCCGACGGCAAAGTGCTTCACTGCGAGACGCCGCGCGGGCCCCTGCGGGTCGTGGTCGACGAGATCCTGGTGGGCGCCGGCCGCGTGCCCAACGTGGACGGCCTCGGCCTCGAGACCGTGGGCGTCGCCTACGACCGGAAGGCCGGCGTCACGGTCAACGACCGCCTGCAGACCTCGAACCCGCGGATCTATGCCGCGGGCGACATCTGCATGAGCGAGAAGTTCACCCACGCCGCCGACTTCGCGGCGCGGGTCGTGATCCAGAACGCGCTCTTCCTCGGGCGCAAGACGCTGTCGGCGCTGACCATCCCGCGGTGCACCTACACGGATCCGGAGATCGCCCACGTCGGTCTGTACGAGCGCGACGCGGAGAAGCGCGGCATTCCAATCGACACGTACCTCCGGCCGTTCTCCGAGGTGGATCGCGCCGTCGCCGACGGCGAGGAAGACGGCTTCGTGAAGGTGCACGTGCGCAAGGGCGGCGACAAGATCGTCGGCGCCACCATCGTGGCCCGGCACGCGGGCGAGATGATCAACGAGCTGACCCTCGCCATGACGGCCGGCGTCGGGCTCGGGCGCCTCGCCTCCGTCATCCACCCGTACCCGACGCAGGCCGAGGCCATCCGCCAGGTCGGCGACATGTTCAACCGCACGCGGCTCACGCCCAAGGTCAAGCGGCTCTTCGCCGCGTGGCTGAGGTGGTCACGATGAGGCGCGGCTGGGTCCGTCCGGTTATCGCTCTGCTGCTCGTCGCGGCCGGCATCGTCGCGGCGCGCTCGCTCGGACTGGGTGACCTGATCCGCCTCGAGAACGTCGCCAGGCTCAAGCTGTGGATCGAGGGCTACGGCGCGCTGGCGCCCGCCATTTACGTCGTGGGGTACATCCTCGCCACGGTCTTCTTCGTGCCCGGACTGCCCATCACGGTGCTGGGCGGCGTCGCCTTCGGGCCGCTGTGGGGCACGCTCTACGTCTGGATCGGGGCCACGATCGGCGCGGGGCTGGCCTTCCTCGTTGCGCGGTATGCCGTGCGCAGCACGGTGGAGCGCTGGGTCCAGGCGAGCCCGCGCATCGCCAAGGTAGACGGGCAGGCGGCCAAGCACGGCTGGCGCATCGTGATGCTGACGCGGCTCGTCCCGATCTTCCCGTTCAACCTCCAGAACTATGCCTACGGCATCACGCGCATCGGCTTCTGGCCCTACCTCATCACCTCGTCCATCTGCATCCTGCCGGGCACCGCGGCCTTCACCTTCGCTGGCGGCGCGCTCAGCGACGGGCGCGGCGACGTCAGGCGGACGCTGGCCTACCTGGCGATCGCGGGCGTGCTGCTGGTGCTCATCTCGCTGATCCCGCGCTGGCTCCAGCGCCGGAGCAAGCTGGCGGGCGATCTCTTGAAGGCCGCGGTCATCGCGGCGCTCCTTGGCGTCGCGCTGCCCGCTGACGCCGCGGGTGACGACGCCTACGCACGGCTGCTGAAGGCGCATGTCAGGCCGGGGACGGCAAGCGGCATCAAGCTCGCGCTCGTGGACTACCGGGCCGTCAAGGCCGATCCCGCGTACGCCCAGGCGCTCAATGCGCTGGCCGAGTCTCGGCCGGACGCTCTTACGAGTGATGCCGAGCGCATCGCCTTTTGGGTCAACGCCTACAACCTCGCCGCGATCAAGGCCGTGCTCGACCAGTACCCGACGAAGAGCATCAGGGATGGCGGCAGCCTGCTGTCACCCATCTGGAAGAAGAAGGTCGCCACGGTCGGCGGCGTGCCGTATGCCCTCGATGACATCGAGCACGGCATCCTGCGCAAGGCGTTCAGGGAGCCGCGCGTGCACTTCGCCATCGTCTGCGCGTCGCTGTCGTGCCCCGATCTCCGAGCTGAGCCCTTCGACGCGACGCGGCTCGACACCCAGCTCGACCAGCAGGCGGCCGCGTTCCTGTCGAACGCGACCAAGGGTCTAAAGCCCGGCGCCGACGGCAAGACGGCTCGCGCGTCGTCCATCTTCAAGTGGTTCGCCGGAGACTTCGCGGCTTCGGGAGGCGTGGCGGCCTTCATCCGCGCCAAGTCGAGCCCGGACGTCGCCGCCCGTTTCGGCGCGCTGACCGACGTGGGGCTGTCGTACCTCGACTACGACTGGAGCCTCAACGATACTGCGCGGAGCTCGTGAGGCTCCGGCGCCGGCGCGCCTTCTGATCAGCATCGTCATCCCCGCCCTCGACGAGGCGCCCAACCTCGAACGCCTGCTGCCCGATCTCGTGGCGCGCTTCCCCGGCGCCGAGGTCGTCCTGGTGGATGGCGGCAGCACGGACGCGACGGCCGCCATCGCGGCGCGCTCCCCGCAAGTCCGGCTGCTCGCGAGCCCCCGCGGGCGCGCGCGCCAGATGAACGCGGGAGCGCGCGCGGCGCGCGGCGACGTCCTGCTCTTCCTCCACGCCGACACGCTCCTGCCCGACGGCGCGCTCGCCGCCGTGGAAGCCGCGGCCAGAGATCCCGGCGTCGTCGCGGGGCGCTTCGACGTCCGCTTCGACAACCCGCGGCCCGTGTTCCGGATGATCGCCTGGTTCATGAACCAGCGCTCCCGCTGGAGCGGCATCTCGACGGGCGATCAGGCCATCTTCGTCTGCCGGGAGCCCTTTGAAGCCTTGGGCGGCTATCCGGACATGCCGCTGATGGAAGACGTCGAGCTCTGCCGACGCCTCAAGCGTCGTGGGCAGATGGCCGCCCTGCGGATGGCCGTGACGACGTCGGCCCGGAAGTGGGAGCGGGAGGGCGCGCTCCGGACTATCCTCCTCATGTGGGCGCTCCGCTTCTTCTATATGGCCGGGGTTGCGCCGGCCCGGCTCCACCGCTGGTATTACCGGCGCGAGCCCTGAACAAATTCCGGGGGTCCTCCGCCGCTGCCTCCACGAGAGGGGCTTCCAGGTCATCGGCTGGCAGAGCCTTCCCCCCGTGGGTACAATGACTCCATACCCACGGTATTAAAGGAGGCAGGCCCATGTTCCGCGTTTCCGTGATGTACGCCGGCAAGAACGGGGGCAAGTTCGACCTCGACTACTACGCCAAGAAGCACATGGCACTCGTGCGCGAGCGCCTGGGCTCCCTCGGTCTCGTGCGCACCGAGGTGGACAAGGGGCTCGCGGGAGGTGCGTCGGGGCAGGCTGCGCCCTAGGTGTGTACCGGCCACCTCTACTGGAACTCCCTCGACGACTTCCAGAAGGGCATGAAGGCCCACGGCAAGGAGCTCATGGGCGACGTGCCCAACTTCACCAACCTGACCCCGCAGATGCAGATCAGCGAAATCCTGGCGTAAGGGCCTGCGACCATCGGGCGCGCCGCGGCATCTAAACAAGCAGAAAGGAGTTCTTACCCATGAAGCCCAATATTGGTATCCCAGACGCGAACCGGGACGGCGTCATCAAGCTCTTGGCGCCACTCCTGGCTGACGAATACCTGCTGTACACCAAGACCCGCAACTACCACTGGAACGTGGTGGGCCCGCAGTTCAACGACCTGCACAAGTTCTTCGAGGCGCAGTACGAGGAGCTCGACGGTTTCGTGGACGAGGTCGCCGAGCGCATCCGTCAGCTTGGCGCCAAGTCACCCGGCACGCTGACCGAGTTCACCAAGGCCACGCGTCTCAAGGAGCACCCTGGGCAGCACCCGGACGCCACGGGCATGCTGTCCGCCCTGCTGGCGAACCACGAGGACGTGATCCGGACGCTGCGTGGGGATCTCGCGACCGCCATGGACAAGTTCAGCGACGCCGGCACCAGCGACTTCCTCACGGGCCTGATGGAGAAGCACGAGAAGATGGCCTGGATGCTTAGAGCGTTCGTCGAAGCCTAACCCGGTCCTTCCACAACCACGGGGTGGGGCGGCGACGAGCCGTCCCGCCCCGTTCTCGCTTTTACTTCGCGTCGGGCAGGCCTGCCGCCTTGCGGATCTTGGCGATTTGCCCCGCGTGGTCGTTCCAGTGGTACTCGAAGAGCGCGCCGACGTAGGTCGGGATGTCGACCTCGTCGGTGCCCATGATCTCCTTGAAGAGCGGGATGCGCGACTTGCGGCTGAGCTCTGCCTCGCTGAGCCCGTCGAGATAGGCCATCACCTCGCGCCGCTGGGCGTCGAGGGCGTCCATGTACTGCTTGAGGGTCATGGCCTTGCGCTCGCTGCTGACGTCGGTCTCGCTCGGCTTGATGTCGATCACGGGCAGGTTCTGGTGGGCGAAGGATTTGAGCACCGGCACGGGCTTCCAGCCGGGCTCGAAGAGCATGTGGCAGAGGACCTCGCGGGTGGTCCACTGTCCCGGGGCGTCGCTCTTGTCGAGGTGCGGCTCCATGCCCTGGAGCTGCGATCTCAGCTGCGCCCAAGCCTTGTCGCTGCGGCCGCGGAGCTCGTTGACTTTCGCGTGTGCCATGGCCCGGATCCTCCCGTGCGTGATTCTACCGCCTTACTCGCCGAGGAACCAGCGGCGCTTCATCCTCGGCCCGTAGGTGAGCCCGAAGCGCTGCAGGCCGATGTTGCGGACGTGGGCCGCCGCATCCTCCGGCGAGTCGGTCACGAAGAACTCGTCCACGTCCACGGGGTCGATCGTGCCTTCCTTGACCAGCGAGGCGCGCATGAAGTCCAGCAGCGGCTTCCAGAATTCGACGCCCATGAGCACGATCGGGAAGCCGGCGATCTTGTGGGTCTGGACGAGCGTCGCCGCCTCGGTTACCTCGTCGAGAGTCCCGAAGCCTCCGGGCATAGCGATGAATGCGTAGGAGTACTTGACGAGCATCACCTTGCGGACGAAGAAGTGGCGAAACGTCACCCACCGATCGAGGTAGGTATTGGGCTTTTGTTCCTGGGGCAGCTCGATGTTGCACCCGATGGAGCGGCCGCCCGCCTCCTTGGCCCCGCGGTTCGCCGCCTCCATGATCCCGGGGCCGCCACCCGTCATGACGGTGAAGCCGTCCCGTGCCAGCTGGGCCCCGACCCGGCGCGCCATCTCGTAGTACTTGTGCTGCTCCGGGAAACGGGCCGAACCGAAGACGGTGACGCAGGGCCCGATGAAGTGCAGCGCCCTGAAGCCACGGATGAACTCGACGAAGATCCTGAGCGCCCACAGGAGCTCGCGGAGCCGCGACTGGGGGCCCGCGAGGAACCGCCGGTCGTCGGGATCGGCGGAGACCTCGCCCCACCGGCGCCGCCTCCGCGCGCGCAGCTCCATGTCGCCCGTCATGGCAGGTCTCCTTCGGATCCGACGCCCAGCGCCACGGCGGTGGGCGCCCACGGGGCCCACTGCCTGAGCGTCTCGGGCGGATAGAGGATGACGCTCGGTGTCCCCACGCATGCGGCCAGGTGGCTCACGCCCGAGTCGCTGCCGAAATAGGCCTGGGCCAGCGCCAGCGCGCCCGCCAGCTCCGTCAGCGACGGCTCGAGGTAGCGATGCGCGGGGATGCCGAGTGTGGTGACGAGCGCGTCCACCGCGGGGCCGTCGGCCGGACCCTGGTGCACCACGACCTCGAAGCCGGCGCCTGCCACCATGCGCTCGAGCGCCTGGGCGAAGCGCGCGGCCGGAGCCTGCTTCCAGCGCGCGCCGGCGCCTGGGTGCGCGATGAGGAGCGGGCGGCCTTCGTCCACGCCAAGCACCATGAGCGCGGTTCGCGCGGCGATGCGCCAGCGTTCGGTGGTCGCGAGCGCATGGAGCTCGGCAGGACGCGCCACGCCCCACGGGTGGAGCGTCGCGACGAGGTGCTCCCAGACGGTCAGCGGAGAGTCGTCGTCGGGCACCGGCGGCGCCACGATCACGTCGGGGACGAGCGCGCCGAGCCGCCCTGCGTAGCCGGGCTCGCGGGCGCCGAACCACGAGACGACGCGCCGGAAGTGCCCAAGCCTCGACGCGAGACGGTCCGGCACCTGCACGTCGGCGAAGAGCGCTTCGAGGCCGAAGGTGTCGAACGATGTCGCCGCGAGCACGAGGCCCGAGCCCTGGAGCAGCTCGCCCAGCCGCGGCTGGCCCGCGAAGGTCAGCCGGTGGCCGAGGCGCCCGAGCGCTTCGAGCGCCGGCACGGCCTGGAGGACGTCGCCGAGCGCGCCTGGGTGAATCACGAGGGTGTCGATGGGTTCTTGAGCCACGGAGCCCTATTATCCCCGAAACCGCTTGACTAACCGCATAGCCTGCGGCATCGTTCGGTCTCCAGCGTATGCCTCACGCCAATCCGCCTCTCGTCGCCGTCATCATGGGCAGCAAATCCGACTGGGAGACCATGCGCCACACCGACCTGCTGCTGGCGCAGCTCGGCGTGCCGCACGAGTGCAAGGTCATGTCCGCCCACCGCACCCCCGGCTTGACCGCCGAGTACGCCGCCAAGGCCGAGGCCCGCGGCATTGAGGTCATCATCGCGGCGGCCGGCGGAGCCGCGCACCTGGCGGGCGTCGTGGCGGCCCACACCGTCCTGCCCGTCTTGGGCGTGCCCATCGAGAGCCGGGCGCTCAAGGGCATCGACTCCCTCCTGTCCACGGTGCAGATGCCCGGCGGCATTCCCGTGGGCACGATGGCCATCGGCAAGGCGGGCGCCATCAACGCGGCGCTCTTCGCCGCGGCCATCCTCGCCAACCACCGGCCTAAGCTCAGGAAGAAGCTCCACGCCTTCCGCGAGAAGCAGGCGCGAAAGGTCAAGCAGGAAACCCTTCCGTAAGGAGCCAGCATGCGCTTCGCCATTTTCTCCAGCATGGGCAATACCACTTGGAACGACGTCGTCGCGCTCTGGCGCCACGCGGAGCAGACGGGCTGGGACGCGGCATGCGTTACCGACCACTTCATGCCGAACACCCCCGACCGGGTCGGCGACATGCTCGAGAGCTGGACGACGCTCACCGCATTGGCCGCGCTCACCAAGCGGATGCGGGTCGGGACCATCGTCTCGGGCAATACCTACCGCCATCCCGCGGTGCTCGCCAAGATGGCCGCCAACGTGGACATCATCTCGGGCGGCCGTCTCATCTGCGGCATGGGCGCCGGCTGGCAGGAGAACGAGCACACGGCCTACGGCATGCCGTTCTACACGGTGGGCGAGCGGCTCCAGCGCCTCGACGAGGCCTGCCAGGTCTTGAACATGCTCTGGACCCAGGAGCGCTCGACCTTCAAGGGCAAGTACTACCAGCTCGACGACGCGCCACTTATGCCCAAGCCGGTCCAGAAGCCGCGCCCCGAGCTGATGATCGGCGGCGGCGGCGAGAAGGTCACGCTCAAGATCGTCGCGCGCTGGGCCGACCACTGGAACGTCTGGGGCGGCCCGGAGACCCTCGCGACGAAGGGAAAGATCCTCGACGGGTACTGCGCGGCCATCGGGCGCGATCCCAAGACCATCCTGCGCTCGGCCGTCATGGTGCCGGTGCTCAGCGAAGACCGCGCCGAGATCGACAAGATCCAGCAGATTTTCATGAAGCGCATGGCACGCGACGAGGAGTCGGCCAAGGACACCCTGCTCGCGGGCAGCGTCGCCCAGATCCAGGACAAGCTCGGCAAGCTCCGCGAGTCCGGCGTCGGCCTGCTCTTCATCCCGACCATGTTCCTCGGGAAGGACCAGCTCAAGCCGCTCGACACGTTCATAGAGAAAGTCGCTCCCGCTCTCCGCAAGGCGTAGGCGTGAAGGCCTTCGCGGACTTCGAGCAGTACGACGCCCTCGGCCTGGCGGATCAGGTCAAGCGCGGCAAGGTCTCGCCCACCGAGCTGCTCGAGGCCGCCATCGAGCGCGTCGAGGCGCGCAACGGCGCGGTCAACGCCGTGACCATGAAGCTCTACGACTACGGCCGCAAGACCATCGCCGACGGCCTGCCCGACGGCCCGTTCACGGGCGTGCCATTTCTCCTCAAGGACCTGACGGCTTCGCTGGCGGGCGTCAAGATGACGCGCGGCTCGAAGTTCTTCGCCGACGCGCCGCCGCCCACGGCCGACAGCGAGCACGTGAAGCGGCTCAAGTGGGCGGGCCTCGTCATCTTCGGCCGCACCAATACCTGCGAGCTCGGGCTCTCGCTGACCTGCGAACCGCAGCTTTACGGCCCGACCAAGAGCCCGTGGGATCTCACGCGTATCTCTGGCGGCTCGAGCGGCGGCGCGGCGGCGTCGGTCGGCGCGCGCATGCTGCCGATGGCGCACGGCTCGGACGGCTTCGGCTCGATCCGCGTCCCCGCGGCCTGCTGCGGCATCGTCGGGCTGAAGCCCACACGCGGGCGCAATACGCTGGCGCCGTATACGGGCGAGGGGCTCGGCGGCTGCTCGACCGAGCACGCGCTGACGCTTACGGTGCGCGACACCGCGGCGCTCCTCGACGCCACCGCCGGCGCGGGCCCCGGCGATCCCTACGTCGCGCCGCCTCCGCCGCGGTCCTTCCTCGCCGACGTCCAGGCCGAGCGCAGGCCGTTACGCATCGCCTACACGACCGCGGCGCCGAACGGCGCTCCCGTCGATACCGAGTATCTGAAAGCCCTCGCCGAGACGGTCGTCCTCTGCAAGGACCTGGGCCACAAGGTCCAAGAGGCCGATCCGGAGATCGACCGCGCGGATGTCGTGCCGACCTTCCTCACGCTGGCCGCCGCCAACATGGTGGTGAACCTCGCGAGCCACCCGACGGCGGGGCGCCCGGCGCGCAAGGGCGAGGTCGAGAACGTCACGTGGGGCACGGCGCAGAAGGGCGAGAAGATCGCCGCCGCCGACTACGTGCGCGCGACGCAGACGATGCACCGCCTCGGCAGGCAGATGGCGGCCTTCCACGCGGGCTACGACGTACTGCTGACGCCGGGCCTCGGCACGCTGCCGCCCAAGCTCGGCTGGATCGACATGATGCTGGAGGACGTGGACGAGTACTGGCGCCGCGTCTTCACCTTCTCGCCCTTCACCGTCTGGTTCAATCTCACCGGCCAGCCGGCGCTGATGCTCCCGCTCGGCCGCACGGCCTCGGGCTTCCCCATCGCGGTCCAGCTGGCAGGGCGCTACGGCGAGGAGGGCACCATCCTCTCGCTGGGCGCCCAGCTCGAGAAAGCGCACCCCTGGTTCGACAAGAAGCCGCCTATCGCGTCCTGAGGGCGCTCTCCTAGCCTGAATTATCGACGGGCACGTGTTGCGCGTCCTCGGCTCCCCCTCACCCTGCCCTCTCCGGGGGCGAGGGTATCGAAACGGCTCCCTCTCCCTCGGAGAGGGAGAGGGTCGGGTGAGGGTGGCGCTCTGTTCGTGAATAATCCGGACTAGGGCGCCGCCCTCTCCATCTTCTCGAAGTACTCGAAGATCGATCTGTCGTCTGACCAGCTGTGCAACTCGCCATCAGGCTGCTGTAGCCACAGCGTTTCTGGATCCTCCGGAGCGCCCGTCAGAGCGGTCCAGAGTTGGCCGGCCTCATGAGTCAAGCCGGTGGGAACTCCCGCTTCATCAAGCCCGGCCAGCGACCTCTTGAGTCTGAGACGGTCGCCCGCCCTGAGGCCGCATCGGTAAATCTGCACAGTAAAGTTTGTGACAGGTACGTACTCATCCTGCCCGTCCTGCTTCCTCCGTCGGAGGATGTACCGCCTTTTCTCGTTCATCTCGCCTGTGCGTCTATCGCGTCGTGAGCTGGGAGCGGAGCACGGTGCCTGCGAGGGCGGCGTCGAGGACGGCGTTTAGGGCGAAGGAGAGGACGAGCGGCCGGAGCGAGATGAGCGTGGCCAGCTTCTCGCTGTAGAACCAGATGGGCCAGAACACGACGCCGACGAGCAGGACCGCCACGTTGATGATGACCACCGCCGCGCCGAACTTCAGCAGCTGAACCATCGAGGCCGTCGCGTCACGGCGGCGCCCCAGCCGCCCCACGACGATCGCGCCCGCGACACACACGCCGAGCGGCACCGCCATGAAGACGGCCGCTAGTATCAGGACGCCGAAGGCCGTGGGCAGGCCGAAGAGGAAGAAGACCGTCCGCGCTCCGGTATCGGTGCTGACCATGTTGCCGAGAACGCTGACCGCGAGGCTGACGGCCAAGGTTAGAACGGGATAGGCCGCAGTGGCGGCGACTGTCTGAAGGACCGTGATGACTCCGAGGCCCACGGGGATCAGTCGCACGGGTCAGCCCACGATGGCGAAGACCGGGTGCCGCGGCGCCTCGGCGCGGAAGGCGTCAAGGTCGGACTCCGGCCTCACGTCGAAATACGGGCGGGTGATCGGCACGCGCGTCACGTACCACTTGAGCACGGCAGCGGCCTCCTCGGGCTTGATCTCACGCACCGCGACCGCCTCGGTGCGCCCGCAGTGCGAGAGGGTAGCCCGTCCAGTCGCGCGCAGGTTTCGCACCCAGGCGACCTCGCCGTACGGCGAGACGAGCCAGCGCCGCCCGCCTTCCTCCACGAGCGTCACGGGCGTGGAGCGGGGCACGCCGCTCCGCCGCCCCGTGACGGTCAAGAGATACGTGCGCGCGGGGCCGAGTCCCAGCCGCACCAGCATGCGAACGAGCCCGTTGGCCGCGCGCCGCGCGAGGCCGCGCTGGTACTGGGCGGCCACGGGCTACGGCAGGATGCGCTGGTAGAGGACGTGGCGGCGGTTCTTGGTGAAGGGGCGCACCTGCCCGGGCCAGCGCCCCTGGTCCACCGCGGCGCCCCACCCGGGGCTCGTCAGCACGTCGGGGCTCTCGATCTCGTAGGTCGCGGAGTACGTCGGCTCGTTCTCCGCGACGATGGTCTTCTTCTCCCCGCCGATGATCATGGTCAGCGTGGTCTTCTTGAGCCGCGCGACCGCGATCACGCCCGGCACCTTCAGCAGCAGGGGCACGTGCTCGGTGTCGTAGACCTCGTTGAAGAGCTTCTCCTGCGCGGGTTCGACGTCCATGGCTGCGGTGAAGAGGTAGCGGGTCTGGATGGCCATCGGTCGGGTCTCCTTATTAAAGGATAGGTGCGGAGCAGGGGGGTCAGCGATACGTCTCGGCCGCGTCCACGGGCTCCCAGCCCAGGACGGCACGCGGGTGCTCGAGGTCGCGATAGCCCCACTTGTTGCGAGAGGTGCCGAAGAAGATGTCGTAGCGGAGCGCTTCCGACGCCTCGACGCACCGCTCGATGAGGCGCACGATGTCGCGCTGGCTGCACCAGACCGAGAAGTCGCGCGGCGATGCCGGCCTGTCCTCGGCGTGCACGCGCCCGATGCGCACGCAGATGATCGACAGCCCGTGGGTGTCGGCGAACTGGCGGCCGAGCGCCTCGCCCCAGACCTTGCTGACGCCATAGAGCGCGGCGGGCCTGACGGGCGAGAGATGCGTCAGCATCGGCCACGAAGTCAGGCCGTCGTAACGGCCCGCCACCAGATCGCTGTACGGCTTGTCCTTCTCGATGCCACTGACCGTTGCGCCGCTCGACGCGAAGACCACGCGCTTGACCTTGGCACGCCGCGCGGCTTCGTAGACGTTGTAGGTGCCGGTGACGTTGTTGTGCAGGATGCTGTCCCACGGCGGGTTCGGGCTCGTGGCATCCGCCGCGAGATGCACGACGGTGTCCACGCCCTCGAACGCGGGCGCGATCGCCTCGAGGTCCGCGATGTCCGCCCGGTGGCAGGGGACACCATCGACTGCGCCGCGATTCAGCGCGCGCAGGTCGAAGCGGCCTCCCAACTGTTTCCGGAGCGCGCGGCCGATCAGGCCGCTCATCCCGGTGACGAGCACGGAGCGTCTCACCATGGCTTACCGGATCGCCGAGTGGGCGAGGTTCGACACGACGTCCATCCGCTGGCTGTGCCAGGGATCCGGCACGCGGCTATTGGTCAGGTAGGCGAACGAGACGCCCGACTCGGGATCGGCCCAGCAATACGACGAGCCGACTCCACCGTGGCCGAAGGCACGCGGCGAGGCCAGCGAGCCCAGCCCGCGGATGGTCTCCGTCGTCCCGCGCGAGTGGGGGCCGAGGCCCCGGTGCATGGGCATGTTTATATAGCCGTCCACGCGGTCTCCCGTGAAGTTTCGCGTGACGTACTCGACCATGCGCGGCGAGAGGAGCCGCACGCCGTTGACCTCTCCACCGCGGGCCATCATCTGGTAGAAGGTCACCATGGCGCGCGCCGTCGCGTAGCCGCCGCTGCTCGGCGCGCCCGCGCGGCGGAACTCGGGATTGTTCTCATCCGCGCGGCGGACCTGCCGGCCGCCATCCGCCGCGGGCTCGTGCATGTCCACGGCGCGGCCGGCTTCCGCATCCGGCAGGCCGACGAAGAGCTCGTTGCCAAGCCCCAGCGGCTCGATGACGTTGGCGCGGATGAAGTCGCGGTAGTCGGTCTTGGTCAGCGCTTCGATCATCGCCGCCGCCGTCCAGTGGGCCGCCATGCTGTGGTAGTGCACGCGCGAGCCCGGCGTCCATTCGAGCGTGAAGGCGCAGACGGTCTTCCGCAGGAGGTCGTGATCCTCCCACACGGTCTTGGGTACCTGCGCATTCGGGAAGCCGCCCTGGTGCGTCAGGAGCTGGATCACGGTGATGTCGCCCTTGCCATTCTGCTCGAAGCCCGGCAGGTGCTCGGCCACGCGGTCGGTGAACGAGAGCGCCCCGCGCTCGACCAGGAGCCAGACGGCGCAGGCCGTCACGACCTTGGTGTTCGAGTACAGGAGCCAGAGCGTGTCCTCCGACGCCGTAGCCCGCGCGGGATCGATGCGGGCGTCGCCGATGGTCTCGAACAGGGCCAGCTTACCCCGGCGGGCCATCGCGATCTGCGCGCCCGGGTAGCGCCCTTCGGCGATATGGCGCGTCACGGTCTCGAGCAGGCGATCGAGCGCTTTCGGGTCGAGGTCGAGGGAAGCGGGCGTGGCGCGGTCGAGCTTCGCCATCATGGCAGGGGTCTCCTCAGGGCTGCTTGGTGGTCCGCCAGTGAGCGGCGATCTCGCCGAGCGGCGCGGTCCAGACGCGCGGCGTGTGTTTCACATGATCGAGCAGCTCCCGCAGGCACGCCAGGCGCGATGGCCTGCCGATGATCTGCGGGTGGAAGGTGAAGTTGGTGACGCCGTGCGCTTCGGTGATGCCGTCGAACTCCGTGATCCATCCCTGGAGCACCGGCCCCGGCGCCTGGATGCTCCGCTGGCCCGTGAACATGAAAAACGGCGCGTCGTCCAGCACCCACGACACGGGGATCTCGACCAGCGCGCGGCCGTGGGCCTCCGGGTGCAGGTACGGCACCAGCCGGTCCATCATGTTCGAGGAGTACTCGAAGCCGTGCTTGGCGACGAGATCGAGCGACTTCGCGGAGAGCTGCCAAGACGGCGCGCGCCAGCCGAGCGGACGGCGCCCCGCGAAGGGCGTCAGCGTCTCGATGCTCTTCTTGAGAATCGCCTCTTCCTGCTTGGGCTCGAGCTCGGAGACGCGCTCGTGCTCGTCACCGTGGCAGCCGATCTCATGCCCCGCCGCCGCGATGGCGCGGACGGCGTCCGCATAGTGCGACGCGACCCACGCGGGGATGAAGAAGGACGCGCGGACGTCGGCCTTCTCCAGCAGCGCCAGGATGCTCGGCAGCGCTTCGATGGGGCCGAAGCGCCCCTGCGACAGCGCGACGGGCTCGTGGATGTCCCGCGCCATCCACAGCGTCTCGGCGTCCATGTCGAAGGTGAAGGCGCAGGCGGCCCGGGTCTCGCCGGGCCACCGGGGTGCCGCGGGGGCCGTCGCTTTGGCGTCTGCCATGGGGCTCAGAGAGTAGCCCAGACCGGGCCCAGGAGCCAGCCCTCTCGGCCTCCGGTTTGACCTGTCCCACGCGATCTGGCAGGATCGGCGCGATGATCGCGGCCGCCGGACTGCTGTTCCCACCAGGAAAGAGACCACTATGGCCAAGAAACCCAATCTGATTGTGATCCTGATCGACGACCTGCGCTTCGACGAAACCAGCGCCTCGGGCCATCCGTACATGAAAACGCCGCACATCGACCGCCTCGCGCACGAGGGTGCGATGTTCGAAAACGCGTTCCACCCCACGCCGCTGTGCTCGCCGAACCGCGCGTCGATCCTGACCGGCCAGTACGCCTCGCGCCACGGCATCATCGACAACGTCGGGCGCGACGTCGCGAGCTATCGTCTGGACAACTACCACATCGCATTGCAGGCGCTCGGCTATGAAACGGCGCACGTCGGCAAATGGCACATGGGCAACGACTCGAGCCCGCGGCCCGGGTACGACCACTGGGTGAGCTTCAAGGGGCAGGGTAAGCTCGTCGACCCGATCCTCTGGGAGAACGGCGGCGAGCACCAGGTCGAGGGCTACATGACCGATATCCTGAATGCGCGCGCGGTCGAGTTCGTGAAAAGGAAAAGGAAACAGCCGTTCGCGCTGTTCTTCGCGCACAAGGCGGTGCACCCGGACCTCGCGCAGAATGCGAGCGGCAGCATCGACGCGAGCAGCATCGGCGGCTACACCCTGCCAGAGCGCCACAGGGACCTCTACAAGGGCATGACCTATCCGAGCCGGCCGAACATGCTGCCGCTCGAGCAGGTGGCGAAGGACAAGCCGGCGCTGAAGATGATGTTCGAGATGCGCGCGGACCCGGTATCGCGCGACATCCTCGCCGCGATGGACGGCGGCACGCAGGAGGAGATACGGAAGCGCGCCGCGATGATGGCCTCGGTGGACGAGGGCGTGGGCGTGCTGCTCGAGGCGCTCGAGCAGACCAGGCAGCTCGACAACACCTGCATCGTCTTCCTCGGCGACAACGGCTTTTTCTTCGGCGAGCACGGGATCACGATTGAGCGCCGCTTCGCCTACGAGGAGGGCATCCGCACCGCGTTCTACGCGCGCTATCCGAAGCGGATCGTTGCGGGCACGAAGCTCGGCCAGATGATCCTGACGATCGACATCGCGCCGACGCTGATCGAGCTCGCCGGCGGCAAGCCCGGCGACACCATTCAGGGCCGCTCGCTGGTGCCGCTGATGAAAGGCAGGACGAAGAAATGGCGCCGGTCCTTCCTGTGCGAGTACTGGAGCGAGGGCGCCTGGCCGTGGATCGTCGGCATGGGCTACAAGGCGGTGCGCACCGAGCGCTGGAAGTACATCCACTGGACCCAGCACCAAGGCATGGCCGAGATGTACGACTTGGAGAAGGACCCCTATGAGCTCCAGAACCTCGCTTTCGATCCCGCTTGCGCGAAGGTGCGCGAGGCGATGAGGAAGGAACTGAGAAAGCTCACGGCCGAGGCCCTGGGCATCTGAATGAACCATCTGAGTGAAAGGGACTGTGCAAGTCATGCCTGAACCCAGGCGCGGCCGGGAAGGCAGGGTGGTGGGAGGGATGCTTGTCCTCCTGGGGATCCTTTCCCTGTGGGAGGGATGGCGGCTCCACGCCCTCAGGACCCAGATGGTAGCCGGCGCCGTCGTGGGGGACGACACCTTCCCGTTTATCGTCGGGGCGGCGCTGGTCCTCCTTGGGGCGAGCATCCTCTTCGTTGCGAAGCCCCCCCGGGTGAAAGTCGCCCGGCCGTCCGGGGAGCCGCGTATGCGAATGATCCTGGGGGCGGGCGTCCTCGCGGCCTACTGGGTCATCGTTCCCTACCTCGGCTACACGGGGAGCACAGCCCTCGTCTCCACGGGGCTCTTCCGCGCGATGGGCGGCTACCGCTGGCCGCAGGCACTCCTGCTCGGGGGCGCGACGACCGGCCTGCTCTACCTCCTGTTCCGGGTGTGGCTTCTCCAGCCTCTCCCGACGGGCCTACTGGGACTCTGATGGACGTCCTGGGCCACCTCGCGAGCGGGTTCGGAGCGGCGCTGTCTCCCACGAATCTGATGATGGCCGCCCTTGGCTCGCTCCTGGGCACGCTGGTCGGCGTTCTGCCGGGGCTCGGCCCGACGGCGGCGATCGCGATCCTCTTCCCGCTGACCACCGTCCTCGCGCCCGCTCCCGCCATCATCATGCTCGCGGGAATCTACTACGGCGCCATGTACGGCGGTTCCACGACCGCCATTCTCCTCAACATCCCGGGCGAGGTGGCGTCGGTCCCGACCTGCCTCGACGGCTACCCAATGGCCCAGCAGGGGCGCGGGGGGGTCGCACTCGGGATCTCCGCCATCGGTTCCTTCTTCGCGGGCACCCTGGGGGTGGTCGCGCTCACCTTCTTCGCGCCGTTCCTCGCGGATCAGGCGCTCAGGTTCGGCCCGCCCGAGTACTTCGGCCTCATGGTTCTCGCCTTCACGGTCATCGCCTCGCTCTCGGGCGGCTCGCTCGTCAAGGGCTTCGCCATGGCGTTCCTCGGCTACTTCATCTCGCTGATCGGGCTGGGGCCGTCCACGGCGGAGCCGCGCTTCACCTTCAACTGGGGGCCGCTCATGGGCGGCGTGGACCTGATCGCCCTCATCGTTGGCCTCTACGCCATCTCCGAGGTCTTCATCGGACTCGAGGAGGAGCGCGTGGCCATCACGCAAAAGATCCGGAATGTCTTCCCGCGCCTCGCCGACCTCCGGGAGGCCTTTCCCGCGATCCTGAGAGGGACGGGCATCGGCTTCTTCTTGGGGCTCCTGCCCGGTTGCGCCCCCGGCGTAACCGTCTTCATGGCCTACGACGTCGAGAAGAAGCTCTCGAAGCATCCCGAGCGCTTCGGCAAGGGCGCCATCGAGGGCGTGGCCTCGCCCGAGTCGGCCAACAACGCAACCTCCTCGGCCGGCTTCATCCCCCTTCTGGCCTTGGGCATCCCCGCCTCGGCGCCGTTGGCCGTTCTGCTCGGCGGGCTCCTCGTGTACGGCCTCCAGCCGGGGCCGCTCCTTTTCCAGAAGAACCCGGAGTTCGTCTGGACCGTCATCGCGAGCCTCTACGTCGGGAACGTGATCCTGCTGATCCTCAACCTCCCCCTGATCGGCATGTGGGTGTGGCTCACGCGGATCCCGTACGGCATCCTGGGGCCCGTGATTCTATTGTTGGCATTTATCGGCGCCTACTCGGTGCGGAACAGCATGTTCGACGTGGGGGTGAGCTTCGTGTGCGGCGCGATCGGTTTCTTTCTTCGGAGGCACCAGTGGCCGCTCGCCCCCATGCTCCTGGCTTTCATCCTGGGCCCGCTCCTCGAGAAGTACCTGATCCAGTCGCTCTCCATGAGCGGCGGGAACCCCCTGATCTTCTTCCAGCGCGGGATCTCCCTCGCGCTGATCGTCGCCGCGGCGCTGTTGCTGCTGACCTCCCTCGCGCTCGTGCGCTACACCCGCCGGCGCGTGAAGGAGGAGACCGCGGAGGAACTGGCGCTCTAGCGCATCTGCCACCTACAAGGAGGAACCGACACCATGACCTGGATTCGCACCGTGATAGTGCTTGTGGCTGCACTCGTGCTCCTGAGCCCCCTGGCCGCCGAGGCGCAGGACTACCCGACCAAGCCCATCGAGATCGTCGTCCCCTTCACCCCCGGCGGGGGAACGGACCTGATCGCCCGCCTCCTCGCCGACTACATGGGGAAGAAGTGGGGGCAGCCGATCCTCGTCGCGAACAAACCCGGTGGCGGCGGGATCATCGGGGCCCGGGCGGCGCTCAAGGACTCCCGCCCCGACGGTTACACGGTCCTCATAGACATCCACACGACCTCTTCGATGCACATCGGCGCGTGGAAGACCCCGCAGCTCACCCTGGCCGACCGGAAGTACGCGGCCCGGATCGTGCGGGACCCGATGGTCTTCGCCGTCAAAGTGGACGCGCAGTGGAAGAGCTTCAAGGAGCTCTCGGACTGGGTGAAGGCTCACCCCGACCAGCTCATCTGGTCCAGTGTCGGACCCTCCGGCCCGTCCCGCTACACGGCCTTCGACTGGTTCACCCAGATCGGCGTGGACCCAAGCAAGACCAGGATGGTCATCACCGAGGGCGCAGCAGACTCGTTGACCAAGCTCGCGGGGGGGCACGTCCTGCTGTCGATCCACTCGGTGGCCGAAGCTCATGCTCTGACGACGGCCGGGAAGATCCGGCTCCTGGCTGTCCTCTCGCCCTCGCGGGTCAAGTACCTCCCCGACGTGCTGACCGCTGAGGAGCAGGGCGTGATGAAGGGGGTACGCGTCCAGTGGTGGGCCGCCGTGGCGTTCCCGTCCGCGACCCCCGACCCCATCGTGAAGAAGTGGGAGTCGGCCATCGCCGAGATGACAAAGGACCCCGCCTTCCTGGCGGGCGCCGACCGGATCAACATGAACATCGATTTCCTGAACGCCGCCGACATGCGCGCCTTCGTGGAGAAGGAGGTCGAGGGCTACACCGACATGGCCGGGAAGATCGGCATCCGCCGGTAGGGCCGACCGGTGCCGCTCCGGCTAACGCCCGAGGAAGACGGGATCCTGGCTGGTCGCTGGGGAGAGCCGGCCGGCCGGGCTCTCGCGATGCAGATGGCCGTGGGCGAGTTCTTCGGCGCCCGCGAGATGGTTCCCGTCGCCTCGGCTCACCTGACGGGCGACTCTGAGTCCATGGGGGACGCCGGCCTGGCCTTCGTCGAGGACTTGGTCCGGCAGGGGGCCCGCTTCGTCGTGCCGACAACCACCAACGCGCGCAACGTGGACTTCGACCTCTACCGGGAGCTGGGCCAGCCCGAGGAGGTGGCGGCGAAGGAGCGGCGGCTCCGCGAACTGGTGGTGGCGATGGGTGGCGTCGCCCTCGATTCCTGCACCAACTACCAAACGATCTGCCAGCCGCTCTTCGGCGAGCACCTGGCGTGGGGGGACACGGGCACGGTCATCTACGCCAACGCAGTGGCCGGGGCCCGCTCCAACTTCGAGGGTGGGCCCGCCTCCTACGGCGCTGCCCTCACCGGGCGGGTGCCGGCCTACGGCATGCACCTGCCCGAGTGCCGGTTTGGGACCCATCTCGTCGAGGTGCGCGACTCGCCGCGAACCGTCAGCGACTGGGGCGCCCTCGGGGTCTTTGTGGGCCGGCAGCTCACGAACTACTGGCTCGTCCCCGTTTTCACCGGGCTTCAGGTCGCCCCCGGCGGCGACGCCTTGAAGCAGCTCGGTGCGACCCTCGCCTCCTACGGGTCGTTGGCCATGTTCCACATCGTGGGCGTGACGCCCGAGGCCCGGACGCTTGAGGAAGCCTTCGGCGGGCGGGCCCCCCGCGCACGGATCGTCGTCGCGCCCGGCGCGCTCGCTTCCATCTACCGGAGCTTTGTCCCGGAAAAGGAAAAGGCCGACCTGGTCGTCTTCGGGACGCCGCATCTCTCCCTCTTCGAGGTGCGTCTCCTGGCCGAGCTACTCCGGGGCAGGCGCGTCCACCGTGACACGATGCTCCTCCTGACCACCAACCAGCCCGTCAAGGCGCTGGCCGACAGCATGGGCTACACGGCCGTCATCGAGGAGGCCGGCGGAAAGATCCTGGCGGGAGCGTGCTACTACATCATGACGCCGCGAGAACTGGCGCGCCGGCACGGGTTCAGGACCATCGTGACCGACTCGGCCAAGCTCGCCAACATCATTCCGGCCTCGGGCTACAACGCGATCTTCCGGCCGACGGCCGACTGCGTGGAGGCGGCGGTCACGGGGAGGATCTCCGCATGAATGCGGCGCCCGTGATCCTGACAGGCCACGCGGGGGTCGGGGAGGTGGTGGAGGGCCTAGCCCTCGTCTCCCCCGACGGCTTCAGCGCCCGCTACGATCTCGACCGTGTCACCGGCCGTATTTCCCGGGAGTCCCACGCTCTCTACGGAGCGTCCATCGCGGGCAAGGTCCTCGTCTGCCCGCTCGCCAAAGGCGGCTTCGCGACCTCGTGGGCGCTGTTCGATCTCCGCTCGCGGGGGCTCGCGCCGGTCGCCATGCTCTTCACCTGGGCCAACCCCGTCATGGTCCAGGGAGCGGTCCTGGCCGGCATCGCCCTCATGGACCAGCTCTCACCCGACCCGATGGAGGCGATCCGGACGGGGGACCGGGTCCGGGTAGATCCGAAGGCCGGCCGCGTGGAAGTCATCAGGAGGGCTCAGTGATGGGATTCGACGGCGAAGTTGGTGACGCCGTGGGTCTCCGGGTGCAGGTACGGCACGAGCCGGTCCATCATGTTCGATGAGTACTCGAAGCCGTGCTTGGCGACGAGATCGAGCGACTTCGCCGAGAGCTGCCAGGACGGCGCGCGCCAGCCGACCGGACGGCGCCCCGTGAAGGGCGTCAGCGTCTCGATGCTCTTCTTGAGGATCGCCTCTTCCTGCTTGGGCCGTAGACTGTATTGCTTCCCAGACACCCTGCAAGGTGCGCCAAGTTCCGCGGTTGCAGATGTATAGTGCCAGCTGTGACGATCGCAATCTCGATTCAGACGTCTACAGCAGTCGTGTTTGCAGCTGACAGCCGGCTGACGACCTACGGTCGTGCCGGGTTCGACACGAACGGGGAGCCGATCGTCGTGCCCCAGACGTATGAGAACGCCACCAAGATAGTGAAGGATCAGTCGAACACCGCGATGGTCGTGGTCACCGGGAGTGCGAGCCTTGGTCGCATCTCGTTTATGGACTACATCGCCTCAAGTACGGTGCCTGGCCATTCTGATTATCAGAAGCATGACGAGGCGATCCGTGGCTTCGCGGAAGACATGGCGAAGATGCGAAACGCTTATTGGGCGGACGTGCAGGTCGAACGCTGGCCAGACACGGTACTCATGCTAGCGGCAGTGTCACCGTCCTCCAGCGAGCCAGTTGTCTGGCGCATCGCTTATCGTGGCCAGGACACCACTGTCGGGCGGATCGACAACCCTGTCTACTTCGAAGGATCGTACCGGAATGTCTTTACACTGTTGTACGGCTACGACTTCAGGCTTGTGACCGCGTTGGCCGACGAACTCAAGGTTGGGGATCAGCCCGTGGGTATCGAGGCGTTGCGGCACACGCTTGGGCAGCTCAAGATACTCAAGCCGATCGAGCAGCTCTCCGTTGGGGTGATGCCCATCCAGGACGCAATGGACTTCGCGTACTTTCTTGCGTCGACCCAAGTTCAGATGGAACGGTTCTTACCTGGTGAGCCGCTTTGCGGGGGCCCGATAGACCTGATGGTCTTGAAGACAGCGCCTGTTCAAGAGATACTCTGGCACCCAGGGAAATTGCTCCACCACCCCGGGGGGCGTAGACTTGCGGATAGGGGGTAGCTGACATGCGTAACGTCGATGAAGATCTTGAGCGCCTCCAGCAGGAACAGGCGGCCCGTCAGGAAGATCTGAAGACAGGCCGTGTGCGGGTGATTCCCCCTGTCCGGGAGAGCGCCGAAGAAAAGGAGAAGCAGCCAGCAAAAGCCTAGGGATCTTGACGCTCACGCACAAGGCCGGCGCTGGTCCCTGCGCCGGCCTTGTTGCTTGTAGAATCTGGGGTCAGGTCTTGCGATCCAACATGCCCACCCGAGCGTGACGTTGGCGGGGAAGACTTCCCGAGAGGACAGACATGTACGATCTCTTGCTGAAGGGTGGGACCGTTGTTGACGCGGCGAGCGGGCTCGACGGTGTCCTTGACGTGGCGATCGGGAATGGGAAGATCGCGCGCATCGCCGCGGGCATCGCTGCCGGCGAGGCGGCGCGGGTGGTTGAGGTCGGGGGCAAGATCGTCACGCCGGGGCTGATCGATTGCCACGCCCATGTGTTCGAGGGCGTCAACCGCACCGGGGTCAATCCCGATCTGGCCGGCGTCTACGCCGGCGTCACCACCATCGTGGACGCCGGGAGCGCGGGGGCGGCCACCTTCGACGCCTTCCCACGTCACATCATCCCGCGGTGTCACACCGAGATCGTGCCGTTTCTCCATATCTGCCAGACGGGGCTTGCCACGAACCCGGACATCATCGCCGAGAGCAGCGTGGACCTCGATGACACGGTGCGGGTGGCCAGCCAGTACAAGGGGCTCATCCGCGGGATCAAGGCGCGCATGGTATCGCCCGCGCTCGAGATCATGGGCATGGAGATGCCAAAGCTGGCCAAGCGGGCGGCGCGCGAAGCCGGCATCAAGCTGATGGTCCACATCGGGGACACGACGAAGCGCTATGACCCGAAGGTGATTCACCCGCTGCTCTCGCTGCTCGAGCCCGGGGACATCCTGACCCACTACTTCACGCCGAACCCCGGCGGTGTCCTCGACGCCAACGGCAAGCTCGTGCCCGAGGCGCGCGAGGCCGCCGACCGCGGCGTCTGGTTCGACACCGCGCACGGCCGGATGAACTTCAGCTTCGACGTCGGCCGCCGGATCATCGACCAGGGCCTCCTTCCGCACTGCATCAGCACCGACCTGACTGTGCCCGGGCGTCTCCAGACGGTGCACAGCATGACCGAGATCATGACGCGCTTCCTCGGCCTCGGCTTCACGCCGGCGCAGGTGGTGGCGATGTCGACCACGAACCCCGCGAAGGCCATCGGCGTCGAGCATCGGCTCGGCCGTCTCGAGGTTGGACGCCAGGCCGACGTCTCGGTCCTCGAGCTCCGGCAGGGCGACTGGATGGTCTACGACATCCTGGGCTCCGGCCTGCGCGTCGAGCGCGCCTTCCTTCCGCATCTCACGGTGAAGCGGGGCACGGTGTTCGCGCCCGACTTCGGGCCGCGCCCGTGGGGCTGGGAGCCCGATCGCGTACTGCCCAAAGGCGCCATCGCCGGGGGCTGCTGCTAGCCGAGACTCACTCCAAGGAGAACCTGATGATTTCGAAGAGCAAGAGTCCCGACGTGCGTATTCCCGACGTGCCGATCACTGACTACGTGCTGCGCCACGCGGCCCGGCTCGGCGACAAGCCGGCGCTGATCGACGGGCCGACCGGCCGCACCCTGACGTACCGCCAGCTCGCGGAGAGCGTCAAGCGGGCGGCCGCCGGGCTCGGCCGGCGCGGGTTCAAGAAGGGCGACGTCTTCGCGATCTACAGCCCCAACCTGCCCGAATACGCGGTGATCTTCCTCGCCGTCGCCTCCGTCGGAGGCATCAACACGACGGCGAATCCCTTGTACACGCCCGATGAGCTGGCGAAGCAGCTGGTGGACTCGAGGGCCCGGTTCCTGGTGACGGTGCCGGCCTTCCTCGACAAGGCGCAGGAGGCCGCGAAGAAGAGCGCGATCGAGGAGGTCTTCGTGTTCGGCACGGCGGAAGGCGCCACGCCCTTCTCCGATCTCCTCCAGGCGGGAGACGAGCCGCCGGCCGTGCGCATCGACCCAAGAGAAGACCTCGTCGTCCTGCCGTATTCGAGTGGGACGACCGGGCTCCCGAAGGGCGTGATGCTGACTCACCGCAACCTGGTGGCGAACCTCTGCCAGGTCGAGGGCATGGAGAACTTCGGAGGGTTTGCCGAAGCCGACGTCACGATCGCGTTCCTGCCTTTCTTCCACATCTACGGCATGGTCGTCATCATGATGCTGGGACTTGCCAGCGGCGGCACCATCGTGTCGATGCCCCGCTTCGACCTCTTGGAGTTCCTCGGCCTCATCCAGAAATACAAGGCGACCATTCTTCCGTTGGTCCCGCCGGTCGTTCTCGGGATGGTGAAGCATCCTGCCGTCGCCCAGTCCGACCTCTCGAGCGTCCGGCTGGTCTTCTCGGGCGCGGCACCGCTCGGCGAGGAGATAGCGCGCGAGCTCGGCCGCAAGCTCAAGTGCCCCGTGGTCCAGGGCTACGGCATGACGGAGGCGAGCCCGGTGACGCACCTGAGCCCGACGAAGAACGCGCCGATGAAGCCGGGGTCTGCCGGGTGCGTCGTGCCGAACACGGAGGTGAAGATCGTCGACATCGTGACCGGCGAGGAAGTGCCACAGGGCAAGGACGGCGAGCTTTTGATCCGCGGGCCGCAGATCATGAAGGGCTACCTCAACCAGCCCGGGGAGACCGCCGCGTGTCTCGACCGCGAAGGCTGGTACCACACCGGTGACGTCGGCTACGTGGACGACGACGGGTTCTTCTTCATCGTGGACCGAACCAAGGAGCTCATCAAGTACAAGGGGCTCCAGGTTGCCCCCGCCGAGCTCGAGGCGCTGCTGGTGACGCATCCCGCGGTGCTGGACGCGGCGGTGGTGCGGAAGGCCGACGAGGAGGCGGGCGAAGTGCCCAAGGCCTTCATCGTGCTGAAGGCGGACGAAGCCTCGCGCGCGACCCCGGCTGACGCCATCATGGGCTGGGTGGCCGAGCGCGTCGCCCCCCACAAGCGCATCCGGCACCTCGAGTTCATCGACCAGATCCCGAAATCGGCGTCCGGCAAGATCCTCCGCCGGGTGCTCATGGACAAAGACAAGGCGCGGTAGATCACCACCCCAAGGAGCGTGCACGTGGCCAAGAGTGTCGTCACTCCCAAGCGGTTCGCCAAGGGTATGACCTTCGATGAGTACGTCAGGTACGCCGGCAGCGCCGAGAACCTCGCCCGCGAGGCCTTTGGCAGCTATTTTCCCGACGGCGGAGCCCGCGGCGCGCCGCGCAAGGACAACAGCGCGGTGCTCCGCGAGCGCTATGCCAAGGCGCGCTTCAGCGACGAGCAGGCGGCCGCCATCAAGTGGCTTGTCGCGCAGCCCAACGGGCCGGCGAAGATCCTCGTGATCTCCGAGGACTGGTCGTCGGATTGCCGCCGCGACGTGCCCGTGCTCGCGCGGCTCGCCGAGGCGGGCGGGATGGAGCTGCGCATCTTCAACCGCGACGGAAAGAAAGTGCTGGGGACGCGGCGTCCTGATCCCGCCGCCGCGCCCGACGCGAACTACGACATCATGCTCGAGTTCATGAACAAGAAGAACGGCGGGGAGTGGGCGTCGGTGCCGGTCGCGGTGGTCTACACGAAGGATTTCCAGGAGCTCTGTCGCTACATCGAGTACCCGGCCATCTACAACAAGGACCGCATCCGCGGGCGCCAGCAGGCGGCGCGGCCCGGTGAGACGCCCGCGCAGGCGAAGGAGCGCGGCATGCGGGAGTTCGGGGCCCTGCAGGCATCGCCCTTCTTCGACCTGTGGGCGTCCGCGGCGATCGGGGAAATCATCAGCGCGCTGCACGAGAGGCTGGTGGTCGGGGAGAAGTGAGCGGCGCGCCGAGCGTCGAGACCATCGAGGACCCCGAGGACCCGCGCCTCGCGGACTACCGCGAGATCCGCGACGCGGAGCGGCGGCGGCGCGACGGCACGTTCATTGCCGAGGGGCGCCAGGTGGTGCGCCGCCTTCTCAGCGCGGGGCGCTACCGCGTGCGCTCGGCGCTGGTGACGCCGCCCGCGCTCCACGCGCTCGGCGAGGCGCTCGCCGCCGCGGGGGCCCCGACCTACCTGGTCCGTCAGGACATCGTGGAGGCCGTGGTTGGCATGGAGTTCCATCACGGCTGTCTCGCCGCCGGCGAGCGCGGCGCCGAGCCCACGGCGGAAGCCGTCCTCGCCGAGGCGCTTCGCCCGCGGCTCGTCGTCCTGGAGGGGCTTGGCGACTCGAGCAACGTCGGCGCGCTCTTCCGCAATGCGCTGGCCTTCGGCGTCGGCGCCGTGTTCCTCGCCCCCGGCACCGCCGACCCGCTCTACCGCAAGGCCATCCGCGTCTCGTCGGGCGCGACCGTGGCCCTGCCCTTCGCGCGGCTTGCCGACTGGCCGCGCGACCTCGAGCGGCTGCGCGACGCCGGCTACACGGTGTTGGCGCTGACGCCCCGGGCGGAGGCCGTGGACATCGGTGAGCTGGGCAACGGGGGCGAGCTGGGCGCCGGGCGCCCGCTGCCCGCGCGGGTGGCCTTGCTCCTCGGCACGGAAGGCCGCGGGCTCAGCGCGGAAGCTCTCGCGGCGGCCGACCTGCAGGTCCGCATCCCGATGGCGCCCGAGATGGACTCGCTCAACGTGGCGGCCGCCGGAGCTGTCGCGCTCCACTGGCTGAGCCGTCTCGAGTCCAATGCATCAGCCGCACGTAGGCGACGAAAGTGAGAGGGCGCCGCCGGTCTCGTCAGGCCTGCTTGGCTTCCAGCTCCGCCCAGCGGGTGTAGAGCCGGGCGACCTCGGTGCGAGCGGCCTCGAGGGCCGCGTAGCGGGCCTGTAGCGCCGCCGGGTCGGCGGCGACCCCCGGGTCTTCCGCGGCCTGGCGGCACGCCTCGGCCGCGGTCTCCGCGTCGAGGACGGCCCGCTCCATGCTCTCCCACTCGCGCTGCTCGAGGTATCCGAGGCGCTTCGTCCGCGGGCGCGGCGCCAGCGCGGGCGGCGCACCGGCCTGGGCGCGCGGCGACGGCGAGCGCGCGCCGCGGGCGGCTTCCCACTGCGCGTAGTCGGCGTAGGTCTCGGCGCCGCCCTCGCCGTCGAGCGCCAGGATCACGGTGGACACGCGGTCGAGCATGAACCGGTCGTGGGTGACGAGC
The DNA here is from genome assembly GCA_030647435.1 of Candidatus Rokuibacteriota bacterium. Lineage (NCBI taxonomy): Bacteria > Candidatus Rokuibacteriota > Candidatus Rokuibacteriota bacterium. The sequence goes on along the minus strand of JAUSJX010000115.1, from coordinate 20,935 downwards.
ACGAGGCCGCCGTCGAACTCCGCGAGGCTCTCCTCGAGGACCTCGAGTGTCGGGATGTCGAGGTCGTTCGTCGGCTCGTCCAGGATCAGCAGGTCGGCGGGCTCGCACATCACGCGCGCGATGAGGATCCGGGCCTGCTCGCCGCCCGACAGGCGGCCGACGGGCATTTCGAGCTGCTCGGAGCGGAAGAGAAAACGCTTGGCCCACGAGGCGACGTGGACGCTCCGGCTCTTCCAGGTGACGGCGTCGCCGTCGGGCGCCAGCGCGCGGCGCAGCGATTGCCCGGGGTCGAGGCCCGCCCTGTGCTGCTCGAAGCGGACGAGGCGGAGGCCGTCGGCGCGCTCGATGACGCCGGCATCCGGGGCGAGCGTGCCCGCGAGCAGGTTCAGCAGCGTCGTCTTGCCGCTGCCGTTCGGGCCCATGAGTCCGACGCGCGTGCCGGGCGTGAGGGTGAGGTCGAGATCGCGGATGAGCGACCGGCCGCCGAGCGATTTGGACAGTCCGCGCACGGCGATGAGCCGGCGTGTCCGGCGCTGCGAGGAGGTGATGTCGATCCCCGCGGTGCCGGCGGCGGCGCGCGCCCGGACGTCGCCGAGCTCCGCGATGAGCCGGCCCGCCTCCTTGATGCGCCCCTTCGCCTTGGTGGAGCGCGCCTTGGCGCCCCGGCGGAGCCACTCGATCTCGCGCCGGACGATGTTGGCGAGCGATTCCTCATAGGCGGCCTGCCCACGCAGAAAGTCGTCCCGGCGGGCGAGGAAGTCGCTGTACCGCCCGTCTGTCTGGAAGAGGCCGGCAGGATAGGCGCGGTTCAGCTCCAGCATGCGCGTGGCCACGTGCTCCAGAAAGTACCGGTCGTGGCTGACGACGACGACGGCGCGGACGCGCTCGGCGAGGACGTCCTCGAGCCAGAGGATGCCTTCCACGTCGAGGTGGTTGGTGGGCTCGTCCATCAGCAGCACGTCGGGGGCGGCAGCCAGCGCGCGCGCGATCGCGAGGCGCTTCTTCCAGCCGCCGGACAGCGCGTCGACCTCCGCGCGCCCGTCGGCGAAGCCGGCGCGGCCCAGTGCCTGCGCGATGCGGCCCGGCCGCTCGCCCTCGTCCACCCCTGTCAGGGCCAGGGCGATGACTTCCTCGACGGTGACGCCCGGCGGAAGGACCGGGTCCTGGGGCACGTAGCCGACGCGCACGCCGCCGCGCACGGAGCGCGTGCCGCGGTCGGCCGGCTCCAGCCCTGCCAGGATCTTGAGGAGAGTGGACTTGCCTGAGCCATTGGGACCCACGAGACCGGCCTGGTCGCCTTCGAAGAGCCCGAATGACAGCTCTTCGAAGAGCGACCGGGTCCCGTAGGCCTTGCTGACCGCCTCACAGCTGAGGAGCAGCGACCGGGTCATCCGGCGCTACTTCTTCTTCTTCGGCTTCTTCTTTTCCTTCTTCATGCCCGTGCCCTTCGCCATGCGCTCACCCCCCTCCGTTGGGTGATTATACCGCGTGCTTTCCGTTTCCGGCTCCCGCGCGTCGCTTGACGGGGCAGGGTGCGACAGATCACTATCGTGCCCCATGGGGAACCAGGGTGAATCGCCGAGGAGGGCCGATGCCTGTCACGCGCTTTGAGATGACCCAGCGGCGTCCGCTCGCCGGCGGACGCGCGTTCGGCGACGCGGGCCGCTACGAGGAGCTGACGGGCAGGCTCCACCTCGCGGTCGATCCTCAGCACGCGGCGAATCGCGCCATCACCGACGTGGCGCTGGCGCCGCGGGATGCGGCCGGGCGCGTCGCCTTCGCGGCCGACGTGTCGATCCTGCTGCCTGTCGATCGCGCGCGGATGAGCGGCAGGTTCCTCGTGGACGTCGTGAACCGCGGCAACACGGTCGCCGTCCCGAACTTCAACCACGCCACGCGCCCGGCGGCAGGACCAGGCGGCGACCCGCATCCGCCTGTCGACGCCGGCGACGGCTGGCTCATGCGGCGCGGCTGGGCCGTCGTCTCATGCGGCTGGCAGTGCGACCTTCCGCCAGGGCTGCCCGGCCTCCTGCGGCTCGAGGCTCCAGAGGCGTTCGGCCCCGACGGCCGGCGGCTCACCGGGCGCGTCTACGTCCAGATCCAGGCGCCGGTGGATGTGGCCGATTTTCTACTCTCGGACCGCGGCCACGATGCATACGAAGCCGCGGATCTCGACGAGCCCGGCGCCGTCCTCGTGGTACGCGACCAGCCCGACGGCCCGCCCGAGGCCATCGCGCGCTCAAAGTGGCGCTTCGCCCGCGTGGAGGGCGAGCGCGTCATCCCCGACGCCCGCCATATCTATCTGGCCGGCGGCTTCGCCAAGGGCCGGATCTACCAGCTCGCGTACACCGCCGTCGGCCCCCGCGTGCTCGGCCTCGGGATGGCGGCGCTGCGCGACTGCGCCGCGTGGCTCAAGCACGGGAGCGCAGCCGAGGGCAACCCCGCGCCGGGCGCGCTTCGTCACGGCTACGCGTACGGCCGCTCGCAGACAGGGCGCCTCCTGCGCACGATGATCCATCACGATCTCAACGTTGACGAGGCGGGCCGGCGCGCGCTCGACGGCATCATCGCCAACGTGGCCGGCGGGATGCTCGGCGAGTTCAACGACCGCTTCGGACAGAACTCGAAAGACCGGCCGGCGATGATGGACCACTTCGAGCCGTTCCAAGTGGAGCCGCGGGGCGGCCTCAAGGTCTTCTACACGAACACCTCGTTCGAGTACCACCGCGGCGACGCCTCGCTGATCCACACCGATCCCGCGGGCACGCGCGATGTCGAGCACGGTTCCGACGTGCGCGTCTACCACTTTGCCGGCACCGAGCACGGCCTCGGCGTGTGGCCGCCCGCGGACGCGCAGGCCGTCGCCGCGGATCCGCGCGGATGGACCGAGCGCTCGCAGCACCTCCGCGGCGTCGTGAACTACGGCCGGCTCCTCCGCGCGTGCCTCGTGAACCTCGACCGGTGGGTGACGGAGGGTGTCCCGCCGCCGCCCGGCCGTCATCCGCGGGTCAGCGACGGCACCGCCGTCGATCCCGCGACGCTTGGCGGGGTGTTCGGGCGGATCCCCGGCGCCCGCTATCCCGGCCACTGCGCGCGGGCGCAGCGCCAGGACTTCTCGACGCTGCCGCCGCGACCGGGCCCCGCCTTCGGCACCCGAGTGAGCGCGGTGGATGACGACGGCAACGAGCGCGCGGGCATCGCCGTGCCCGAGCTCAGCGTGCCGCTGGCCACGCATACCGGCTGGAACCTCCGCCATCCCGACAGCGGCGGCGCGGAGCAGCTCCTCTACTTCGCCGGCGCGACGCTGCCCTTCGCGGCGACGCGCGCCGAGCGCGAGGCGGCCGGCGATCCGCGCCTTTCAATCGCCGAGCGCTACCGCTCGCGCGAGGACTACCTGGCCCGCGTGGGCGCGGCCGCGCGAGCGCTCGCCGCCGAAGGCTACCTCCTCGAGGAAGACGTCGAGATCTCGCTCGCGTTCGCGGCACGGATGTGGGACGCATGGGCCCCGAAGGCCTGAGCGGCATCAAACCGCCACCACGCAGCTGACATCAACCGAAGGCAATGGGACTGAAGGCAAGGGAGGCAGCGACATGGGTCTGCTCGACGGAAAGGTAGCCATCATCACCGGCGCGTCCAAGGGAATCGGGCGCGCCTTGAGCCTGCGCTTCGCCCGCGAAGGCGCGGCCGTGGTCTGCGCGGCGCGCTCAGCCGACCTCGTGAAGGAGACGGCGGCGCAGGTGAAGGGCGCGGGCGGCCGCGCGATCGCCGTGGTGTGCGACGCTTCGCACGAGGACGAGGTCCGCCGTTTGGTGGCCGCGGGCGTGAAGGAGTTCGGCAAGATCGACACCCTCGTCAACAACGCGGGCGACGGCGGCGTGACCAAGCCGGTGCAGGACTACTCGATGGAGGACTGGCGCTATACCATCGACTCCTGCCTCACCAGCTCGTATCTCTGCACGCGCTTCGTCGTACCCGAGATGATCAAGGCCGGCGGCGGTGCGATCGTGAACATTTCTTCCGGCGCCGGCCGCCGCGGATTACCCTATCGCATCGGCTACTGCTCGGCCAAGGCGGGCCAGGTCGGCATGACGTTCGGCATGGCCCTCGAGTTGGCGCCGCACAATATCCGCGTCAACTGCGTCGCCCCCGGCGCCGTGGAGGGCGACCGCATCGACCGCGTCATAGCCGGCCAGGCCCAGGTGCGCGGCATCTCCGTGGACCAGATGCGGGCCGCCATGATCGAGCGGTCGCCGCTCAAGCGCATGGTTACGGCGGACGACATCGTGGACGCGACGGTCTTCTTCTGCAGCGACATGACGCGCAGCGTGTCGGGCCAGGTCCTCGCCGTCAACGCGGGCGAGCCGGCCGGGTGAGCCCGGCGCCGCTCAGCGCGCGCGGCGCAGGACGAGGAAGTACTGGTGCGGCAGGAGCGGGCGATCGGCCACCAGCCGCAGCCCCGCGCGGCGCGCATCGCGCAGGAAGCGCGCGCGGGGGATGCGGCGCTTCGGCGGCGGGCCGAACTCCGTCTCTTCGTCCCAGTTGATGTTCACGACGCGGGCGTTCTTCGGCAGCGCCGCGACCAGCCGGCGCAGGAACGCGACGCGCCCGCGCATGTGGTGGTAGACGTTGATGAGCACCGCCACGTCACAGCGGCCGCGCGGCAGGAGCGGGTCGTCGTCGCGGCCCAGCACCGGCGTGACGTTGCGCACGCCCATGCGCGCCATGCGACGGCGCAGCACGTTGAGCACCGCCGCCTCGGGATCGACCGCGTAGACGTGACCGGATGGGCCCACCGCGCGCGCCAGCCGCGGGGTGAAGTAGCCCGGGCCCGAGCCGATCTCCGCCACGACCTGCCCGCGGCGCAGCCCGAGCGCCCGCACGAGGACGGCGGGCTTCTGCCACGTCGCCCGGCGCGGGTTCAGTTGTCGGCGCAGCGCGGCGGCCAGCTCTTTCGGCGTCATAGATCTCCTCGCGTGAATGTCGGCAGAATGGAACGGGTGGCCCTATTGGGCACACGCCGGGACGCGCCGTCAAGCGACCTCTCCCCGGCCGTGGTATCGTTCCTGTGCGGTCCAACCCAACGCTCGGCTGGAGGCACATGATGGAGCTCTACGACGTGATGCGCGCCACCTTCGCCGCGCGCGAGTTCACGGGCGATCCGTTGCCCGATGAAGCGCTCGGCAAGATCCTCGACAACGCCCGCTTCGCTCCCAGCGGCGGCAATCGGCAGGGCTGGCGCGTCGTCGTCGTCCGCGACCCCGCCACGAAGCGCGTGCTGGCGGACCTGAGCGGCTTCGCCGCCAAGCGCTATGCCGCCCAGGTGAAGAACGGCGAGAGCCCCTGGAACACCATCGACCCGCCGGGCGTGGACGCCGCCACCATCGAGCGCACGCCTCCGCCGCCGCACCTGACGGAACCCATCGCGAAAGCGCCCGTCGTGCTGGTCATCTGCGTCGATCTCAAGGTCGTCGCCTCGATGGACCAGGACCTCGAGCGCATCGGCATCGTGAGCGGCGCGTCGATCTACCCGTTCGCGTGGAACGTCCTGCTGGCTGCGCGCCACGAGGGCTTCGGAGGCACCATCACCACGCTCGCCGCCGCCCAGGAGCCGAAGGTCCAGGCGCTCCTCGGCATCCCGAAGCACGTCGCCGTGTGCGCGGTCATGCCGCTCGGCCGGCCCGTCCGCACGTTGACGAAGCTCAAGCGCAAGCCGGTCGCCGAGTTCGCGATGCGCGAGCGCTGGGGCGGACCGTCGCAGTGACCATGGCTGAGCGCGATCGGATCGCCGAGTTCAAGGAGGTGGCCGAGCTGATGCCGGACGATCCGGTCGTCCGGTTCGGCCTGGCGGCTGCGTACCTCGAGGCCGGCCAAGCCGAGAGCGCGATCGCCGAGTATGAGGAAACGATCCGGCTCAAGCCCGACTACTCCGCCGCGCATCGCGGGCTCGGCCGGGCGCTGGAGCGGGCCGGACGACGCGAGGAAGCCCTGGCGGCGTACCGGAAGGGGCTCGAGGTGGCGGCGCGGACCGGCGACCTCCAGACCAAGAAAGAGATCGAGGTGTTCGTCCATCGCCTGGAGACGCCGGGCGGTTGAAGGGACGGAGCACTCGGCCAAGAGGCCGCGTGCGTGTGACTACGAAGACCGGAGGATCCGATGAGCGTGACCATTCTGTACAAAGAGCGGCCGCCGTATACGGCCGCGGCCACTGCGGAGGGCGGGGACCTGTGGGTGCCGGCAAGCGAGCTGCCGGCGGCCACCGGCTGGGAGCTTCGGTCCGAAGGCGCGTGTCGCGGCGACGTGTGCGTGCCCATTCCCCGGGGCCGGGAAGCGGCGTTCCTGCGTGAGCGCCCCGCGCGTTTCAATCTCGCCGCGCTGGCACGGCTGCTCTCGGAGCCCGTGGTCCACGACGACGCGCACGGCGTATGGTTCTTCGGCGAAAGCGCCGCCGCCCGCCGCACGGAGATGCAGTCGCTCCGAGCGCCCGATTTCACGCTGCCGGATCTCGAGGGCCGTCCGCACGCGCTGGCAGACTATCGCGGCAAGAAGGTCTTCCTCGTGTTCTGGGCGTCCTGGTGAGGGTGCCGCTTCGACCTGCCCGTGTGGCAGGCGCTCTACGACGAGCTGCGGGCGCGAAACTTCATCGTCATCTCGGTCGCGCTCGACAGCGGCGGGCCCGCGAAGACCGAGCAGTGGGTCCGCGCCGCGAAGGCGACCTATCCGTGCCTGATCGATGAGCGCCACGTGACAGCCGAGCTGTACGGCGTCGTGAACGTGTCCTCGGCCGTGTGGATCGACGAAGCCGGGCGGATCGTGAGGCCGACGGAGACGGCGGGCACGAGCGACGCGTTCCGTACGGAGCTGGACCGCACCACCAAGCAGATGAGCGCTCCAGGCATGGCCGAGCGCGAGCGCGTGCGCGGGGCGTATCTCAATGCGCTGCGCGATTGGGCCGTCACCGGGCCCGCGAGCCCGTACGCGCTGCCTGAGGCCGCGGCGCGCCGGCGCCTGCCGCTGCCGTCTGAGGAGCACGCGCTCGCGGCGGCCAACTTCCGCTTGGGACAATACCTCCACGCGAGCGGACACGCGCAGGCGGCGGCGCCATACCTGGCGGAGGCGCGCCGGCTGCATCCCGAGAGCTGGAGCTACCGGCGGCAGACCTGGGAGCTGGAGGAGCCGGGTAAGGCGGGTGGTGCTGCGTTCTGGGCTGCCGTGGACGCGTTGGGCGATCGCCCGTACTATCCGCCGACGCTACTGGAGCCGTAGAGAAGGAGCGCGCGCTCAGTCGGCGTCGCCCGGCCGGGCTCGCCAGCGCTTCACGGCTCCGCGCAATTTCTTCCCGGCGAGCCGCCGTCGCCGCGCGCCGGCCGTCGGCGCCGTGTGCACGCGCCGGCGCGGCGGGATGAGCGCGGCCCGGATCAGGTCCGCGACCCGGGCGCGGGCATCCTCGAGGTTGCGCGCCTGGTTGCGGGTCGCCTGGCTCGTGATCACCAGCCGGCCGTCGGCGTCCAGCCGGTGGCCCGCCAGCACGCGCAGCCGTGCGCGGGCGGCATCGGAGAGTCCTTCGACGCCCGCCAGGTCCACGCGCAGGTCGATCTTGGTCGCGACCTTGTTCACGTTCTGGCCGCCCGGCCCCGAGGCCCGCACGGCGTGGACCGTCAGCGCCGATGACGGAACGCGCACCGTCTCCGTAACCACGATCGCCTCGCTCATGCCGCCATTGTAGCGGAGGCCCCGGGGCCCGGTGGTTTGACCCGTCTCTGCCGGTCTGGCACCATCTGCGCCATGGTACTGCCCCTGTCCGAGTTCCTCCTCGCTTCGTTCGCCGCCTTCTTCGTCACCATCAACCCGATCCAGGCGGCCGCCATCTTCGCCGTCCTGGGAGGGGTGTTCTGCACGACGTGCGGGAGCCGGCTGTAGCCGGTTTCGGAGTACCCTGCTCCAGGGGGATCGAGCCGACGCGATGACCGACAGCATGCCGGGACCGACTTCACACACGTACTTTTCTCAGCGCCTGCGGCTGCACTACGTGGACTGGGGCAACGCCGGCAAGCCTCCGCTGCTCCTGCTCCACGGCGGGCGCGACCACTGCCGGAACTGGGACTGGACCGCCGCGGCGCTCAGGAACGACTGGCACATCATCGCGCCGGACCTGCGCGGGCATGGCGACAGCCAGTGGTCCCCCGACGGCACCTATACGCCGGCCGGCTACATCTACGACCTGGCTCAGCTCATCCACCAGCAGCGGCTGGCCCCGGTCACGATCATCGCCCATTCCCTCGGTGGGAACATCGCGCTCCGCTACGCCGGCATCTATCCCGACACGGTGGCGAGGCTGGCGGCCATCGAGGGGCTCGGCCCGCCGCCCCGCATACTCGCGGACCGCGGCGCCAAGCCCATTGCCGAGCGCATGGACGACTGGATCCGCGAGCAGCGCGGCCTCGCCGGTCGGATGCCCAGGCGCTACGCGTCGATCGAGGACGCCTTCAGCCGCATGCAGGAGGAGAATCCGCATCTCTCCGCCGAGCAGGCGCGGCACCTGACCGCCCAGGGCGTCAACCAGAACGAGGACGGCACCTACAGCTGGAAGTTCGACAACTACGTGCGCGCCTGGCCCCCCTACGATATGTCCAGTCACGACATCAAAGACCTGTGGGCGCGGATCGACAGTCCGACCCTTCTCCTGTACGGGAAGGAGAGCCAATCCGGCAACCCGGCCGAGGACGGCCGCGCCGCGCCGTTTCGCGACGCCACCGTCGTCGGCATCGACAAGGCGGGGCATTGGCTGCACCATGACCGCCTGGACGAGTTCCTCCGGATCATCCGCGAGTTCCTCAAGGACTGACCAAAAGGAGCGGTGATGAGCACGATGCGGGCAGAGCCGATCGCCGGACCCGAGGCGTGGCTGGGCGCCGACATGGTGCGATCCAGCGAATGGATCGTGCCCGTATCCCCCACAGTGGTCGCCGAGTTGGATGCGGCGCTCCGCGACATGGAGCGCCGCGGCCTCGCCTGGCCGCGCTTCGGCCGCGACGATTTCCCGCTGCCGACGTTCTCGCGCGAGCTGTCGAGCGTCCTCGATGAGCTGGAGCGCGGGCGCGGCTTCGTGCTCCTGCGAGGCATTCCCGTCGGCCGCTATACGCCGGAGGAGCTCCGGAACCTCTACTGGGGCCTCGGCGCCCACCTGGGCCGCGCCCGCTACCAGAACGCGCAGGGCGAGCTGATCGGCGAGGTGCGGGACGAGAATCGCCTCTATGGACAGGTCCGCGAGGTGTCGATGGACTCGGCGCTCGGCCGCTCCTCGCGCTCGAAGGCGCGGTCGGCCGGGCCGCTGCGCTTCCACACGGACCGCTGCGACCTCGTGAGCCTCCTGTGCGTGCGCAAGGCACGCGCCGGCGGCTTGAGCCGGATCGTGAGCGCGGTGAGCGTGGCCAACGCGATCCTCGCCCGGCGGCCCGACCTCCACGCGTTTCTCTGGCAGGACTACTGGCGGAGCCGCCAGGGCGAGGAGGCCGGCGGCGAGCGCCAGACGTACGCGCTGCCGCTCTTCGCAAGGCACCAGGGCAAGTTCACCACGCAGTACTCGCGGACCTTCGTGGAGGCTGCGCAGAAGCTTCCCGGGATCCCGCGCCTGAATCCGGCCCAGGAGGAAGCGCTCGACTTGCACGCCGAGGTGTGCGAAGAATTGGCCTTTACCATGGAGCTCGAGCCCGGCGACCTCCAGCTTCTCAACAACCACGTCGTCTACCACGGGCGTACGGCGTATGAAGACGCGGACGGGCCGGACCGCGACCGGCTCCTGCTGCGCCTTTGGCTCGCGCCGCCCAACAGCCGCGAGCTGCCGCCGGGCTTCGAGTCGCTTTGGGGCACGACGGCGCCGGGCGCGCCGCGCGGCGGCATCGCCCAGCCCGTGCCCGCCTGATCGGCGGGGGCACGCACGGCCGTCAGGAGATTGGACCCGGTCCCTTCGGAAAGCGGAGACCTAGGTAGGGAACGTTCGTACCAGAAGGAGGCGTGTTCATGACCTATCGACGCGCGCTCGTCCTGAGCCTCGCCGTTCTCGTGCTCGTCCTCGCCGTTGCGCCCGCCCGGGGGCTGGCCGCCCCCGAAGGCCAGCTCATCTGGGGCGTGCACGTCTCGCTGGCCCCGCTCTGGTTCGATCCCGCCGACACCATCGGGATGATCACGCCCTTCATGGTGCTCTATGCGCTGCACGACGCCGTGGTGAAGCCCATGCCCGGCCAGCCGACGGCGCCGAGCCTGGCCGAATCGTGGTCCGTCTCCAAGGACGGCCTCGTCTACGAATTCGTCCTCCGCAAAGGGGCCCGATTCCACAACGGCGACCCCGTCACCGCCGAGGATGTGAAGTTCTCCTTCGAGCGGTACCGCGGCACGTCCAACAAGATGATCAAGGACCGGGTGGCAGCGGTGGAGGCGCCCGATCCTGCGCGCGTCCGCTTCCGCCTGAAGCAGCCGTGGCCTGATTTCTTGACCTTCTACTCGAGCGCCACCGGTGCGGGCTGGATCGTGCCGAAGAAGTACGTCGAGAAGGTGGGCGACGAAGGCTTCAAGAAAGCGCCGGTGGGCGCTGGGCCCTACAAGTTCGTGTCGTTCAACCCCGGGGTCGAGCTGGTCCTCGAGGCCTTCGACCAGTACTGGCGAAAGACCCCCAGCGTCAAGCGCCTGGTCTTCCGGGTGATCTCCGACGAGTCCACCCGGTTGGCCGCGCTCAAGCGCGGCGAAGTGGACATCGTCTATTCCGTGCGCGGCGAGCTGGCCGAGGAGCTGCAGCGGACGGCGGGTCTCACCCTCAAGCCCGCGGTCATCCAGGCCGCATTCTGGCTCTACTTCCCGGACCAGTGGGACCCCAAGTCGCCGTGGCACGATCGCCGGGTGCGGCTGGCCGCGAGCCTGGCCATGGACCGGCCGACCATCAACCAGGCGCTGACCCTTGGGCATTCCAAGCTCACCGGCAACATCATCCCCAGCTCGTTCGACTTCTTCTGGCAGCCGCCTGCTCCCACATATAACGCCGCCCGGGCCAAGCAGCTCCTCGCGGAGGCCGGCTATCCCAACGGCTTCGATGCCGGCGAGTACTTCTGCGACGCCTCTTACTCCAACCTGGCCGAAGCCGTCGGCAACAACCTCCACGCGGCCGGGATTCGCGTGAGGCTCCGCCCGCTCGAGCGAGCGGCGTTCTTCAGCGCGTACTCGGAGAAGAAGCTCAAGAACATCATCCAGGGAGCGAGCGGGGCCTTCGGCAACGCCGCCACGCGCCTCGATGCTTTCGTCGTCACCGGCGGGACCTACGTCTACGGCAGCTACCCGGACCTCGACGGCCTGTTCCAGGAGCAGGCGGCCGAGCTGGACCGGAAGCGCCGCGAGGCGATCCTGCACAAGATGCAGCAGGTCGTCGTGGACAGGGTTATCTACGCGCCCATCTGGGAGCTGGCCTTCCTGAACGGCGTGGGGCCGCGCGTCAAGGAGTCGGGCCTCGGCCTCATCTCCGGCCACGCCTACTCGGCGCCCTACGAGGACGTCACGCTGAAGGGAAAGTAGCCCGCAAGCGGCTCAGCCCTGTCGGCGGAGCTTCGGGTCCCAGGCGTCGCGGAGCGTGTCGCCGAAGCGCGTAGGAGACAAAAAGGCCATTCTCAGACCGGGCCGGGGCCGGCGGGCGCCGACGGCGGGGTGGCTGGCGCCGAGAGCACCGCGCGTCGCGCATCGGTGATCCCGCAGCCGGGCCAGTCATCAACCGCGATCTTGCGCCGGCGCCCGCGGGGCAGTCAAGACGCGTCCTGCAGGGGCAGAGTCCCACCCCGGGACTGGGACGGATTATTGATGGGAGGGGGCGGCAGCGCGCAGGGCGGCCGACGGCGGGGCCGGCCCCGGAGAGTCCGCCGGGTGGAGCAGGCCCAGGGGCGCGAGGATCGTGCCCACCACGGCCGGGTCCTCCACCGTGGCGATGCGCCGCCGCCGGCCGCCGCAGCGCGGGCACGCGAGCACGTCGATCCCGAAGGCCCGGCGCATCAGGGTGGCCCAGGCCCCCTTTATTTGCGGTCAGACAAAATACTGAATGCCGCTTACGCCAGCCAGCACGAGAGCGAGAACTATTAGTACAAAGCAGATCGGTTCTGCCAAACGCACATCACCTAGCCATTCCCTGGTGGGTGTGCGCTTATCCATAACGTGATTTGTAATCACTCTGCACGCCATAAGTGCAGCAAGTCCAAATAGGGAGGCGGCGACAAGCCCGATGCTCGTCCACGCCATGCCTAAAATGGGCCTGGGCGGCCAACCCATGCGATAGATATCCCATAGGTAGAGAAACATCAGACCCGTAGTCCAGAGCCATCCGAGTCAAGCGAGTTTCTCGGAACGTGCTTCGTATTCGCGCAGTTCCTCCTCATCCAGCGGCGCGGGTTTCCAGGACTCCCGTAGTTTTTCGAACGTCCCGGAGCGTGTAGCTAGTAGGATTTCAATGATTGCTCTCCAAAGACGGCTATCGCTCCAAGCATTCCAATGAGGGCCATTGCCGAGGGATCGTTCGGCGTACCGAGCATGAGCATCTGGCCGAAGCGCCCGCCCGATGAAATCCTGGTCTCGCCAAAGGTTGGCCCAGAACGCAATTAGCGGAGATTCGGAGTAGCTTTTGACCAATTCATCTGCACTCGGCACAGTTCCCTTAAACATATCCGACATCAACCGGAGCGGTGAGCCAATCGTTGCAACGACGATGCGATCTGAGTGCTCGGTCGAACCAAGATGAAGTGCCGATTGGGCCACCAAGACGCTACCAAGACTGTCCCCCACCACCATGGTTTTCGCTTTCGGAGCGGCGCGCAACACGTACGCCAGTACGTTTGCAAGTGCTGCAATCCGCTTTTGTCTAAAGGAATCACTTGCCACGTAACGTACGACATCGCCCACGAAATCAAAAGCCGGCGTAGTCAGTTTTACGATGCAACCGACAAGCAACAGACCGAAAGCTCCATAGACCGGGCTAAACATGCTTTCAGCCGCATAGACATTGTTGATTGCAAATCGCGCGGATAAATACGCACCCAGAGCCGCGCAAATCACAAATACCGCAACGCCCGCGAGCGCCGGTATCCATGGCGCCCTTGCTTTGGGAATGCAGCGGAGACAGTCCACGCTAAGCAGCAAAAGCGAATATCCCCACAGGGGAATACTCACTGCAATGCTGACAGGGTCGCTCCACTTCGGCCAGTATTGCGCACGGAGGCGAAAATCCGACCAAACGATGGGGAGAATGACATGCCTGCTCCCGTCGACCTCGATCGAGAGTGAAGAGAGTGATGGATTGTCGTCCCCGTGCTTTTCCCATATAGGGTATGGGGGAGGTTCCGACGGGATGCCCGTTAACTGGATTCGACGAACAAGGAAACCGGAGTCCTGGAAAGCCGCAGCACCCTTTGCCGCTTCGTCAAGAATGTCGACATCGGAATGATCACCGACGCCGTGGACAACGATGGCGACGGTGCGAGCGTCCTGGAGCAGATTATCCGTAGCGGTCATAAGGACAAGCCCACCGGCTATCATAGCGCGTGAGGTAAAGTGCCGCACGGCGCGCAGGCGACAGAAAGGCAATTATCAGACCGGGCCGGGGCCGGCGGGCACCGACGGCGGGGTGGCTGGGAGATGACTTAAGCGAAATGCGCTAACCACGGAAACACGAAATCACCCACGAATCCGGATACGTGCTCGCCTCTTGGATATTTCTCTGCCATTTTCTTTACAACCCGTTCTAAGGCTTTTTCCGCGAGCAGTGTTTTAGCCTGCGTAAAGGCGTTGTGCTCATCTGGCGGAGGCAGACCTTTGGTATTCTGAATGTGGATGCGGTTGCGAAGTTTTCTCAATTCGGTCAGGATGTCGTAAAAGCGAAGATTAGCCATCTCAAACAAATTATGCTTCCTGGCGCTGGCGATATAGGTTTCAAGTTCATCGGGATCTTTCCCTTGTATGTAGGCAATTACGGAATCTGCCAGGGTCTTCACTCCCTCAATGGTGAAGACGCGAATACGCATGTGAAAATCGTGCAGAATTGCTTCGATGATGGACACCAAAATCAATATTATCGGCTTGCATAGGAGGCTTTGTTCTTCAGCATTCGCTTCTTCGTAGTGCCTGTATAAAACCGCGAGGAGACGCAGATTGTAGTTGATATTATCGCCAGTCTTGAAAGTGCCGATGAAGTTGGCGGGTACGGTAAACATAGAATGGTCATAGTCTAAGACTGTAGTTTCGTATTACGCAAGATCAAGCATCCCGAAAGCAAAGGAGAGTTTATAGAAAATTTATCTCGGTATGCTTTAGTAAGAGCAGGCCAACGCAGCTTTGCGGCTCATGCCTTCGGCCTCGCGACCTCCTTCTCATGACGATGGTCATGAACCATACTTATGTGAGATACGGGTGCTATCGGTGCCGGCGGCCTCTTTATAAGGGAATTGAGAGTTACAGCGTGAGTGGTAGGAGCGACGAAGATGTCGTAACTTGCCTTAGGCGGCAAGTTTCTTGGAGTCGGGATCGTGGCTTTGACGACGGGCCACAAGTTCAAAGGCGACTGACGCCGTTGGATTGCGACCATCCGAATTGGGGGCGAGATTCAGCAGCGGAGACCACCCTCCCTACGGCGGCTCTTGGCGTTCTGCGATATGCAACAGAGCGCCTCGCCCCGGACAGGAGCCAATGAAATGCTCCGAGCAGATACTCAGGGACAGAAGAGCGAAAGTTGAGGACTAGAATCTTTGAAGAATTCGAGCCCGAATCGGTCCCGACTTGGCCGCCGGCCGCTCACTCGAGCGAGTGGTTGTCCGACGTATCTCTGGCGCTGTGCGGCCACCGAGGGCCTCCGCCAACTCATGAACTCCGGGCGCTTTCGGGCCCTCAAGAGCGTAGATAACATAAGACCCGTTCTCAGTCATGGCCCGCCTCGCCCGAGGGTTCTCCCCCCGGGTCTTCCTTGTCACAGGCCCGGCGCCGGGGCGGCGTGACTCCGGCGCGACCGCTGACTCCGGCTCGGCGGCCCCGCCCCCCGGGGGCGTGGCCAGGCCTTGGTCCGCTCCGCGCACTTCTTGACGGACCCGGGCTCCCCGGCGCAGGATCGCAGCCATGGCTTGGCCGGTCAGCGCCTCGTCAGTCACTCCGTCGGGCCGGCCCGCCCCGCCCCCGGTGTCCACGCGCCCCCGGCTCGGGGCCGCTAACGGCCTTTTTGTTGCCTTCGCGCCGGCTACGATTGTGGACGCTTCTCTTTCGCGGGCACATAGGTCACTCCGGTCATGAAGTTCAGCCTTATCGTGCTCGGCCTGCTCGTCGTGGGATACGCCCACTGGCCGTGGACCGGCCGCCTCGCGGCGCAGGCGCGCGAGGACTCGCCGCTGGCCGGACGACATCGAATGGTCGAAGACCAGATCAAAGCGCGTGGCATCAAGGACGAAGGGGTGCTGGCCGCGATGTTGAAGGTGCCGCGCGAGCGGTTCGTGCCAAGCGGAGTGGTGCCGCAGGCCTACGCCGATCGGCCGCTGCCGATCGGCTACGGCCAAACGATCTCACAGCCCTACATCGTGGCCTACATGACCGAAGGGCTGCAGGTCACGAACAAGAAAAAGGTGCTGGAGATCGGCACTGGGTCGGGCTATCAGGCTGCGGTCCTGGGCGAGCTGGCGCGCGAGGTCTACACGATCGAGATCGTGCCGCAGCTTGCCGACCACGCCCGCAACACGCTTGCGGAGCTCGGCTACCGGAACGTGCACGTGCGCACGGGCGACGGATACCTCGGATGGCCCGAGCAGGCGCCGTTCGATGCGATCATGGTGACCGCGGCGCCCGACCACGTGCCGCAGCCGCTGGTGGATCAGCTCGCGGTCGGCGGGCGCATGATCATTCCCGTAGGCGTCGCCTATCAGGAAATCCTGCTCGTCTCGCGGACGCCAACCGGCATCGTTCAGCAGCGCACCATCCCCGTCCGCTTCGTGCCGCTGGTGAGGCCGCCCCGGTAAAGAAGTCGGAAGACGACTTCCGTGCAGGATCCCCTCGCGGTGCAGGCCATTCTCGCCCACCGGGCCCGCTCCGGCGCCCTCCCGGCCCCGCCGCCGCACCCCTCCGCCCGCTTCTCGACCGCGAGCCCGTGGCGGCGCAGGATGGCCCCGGTCAGAGGGCGATCGCGGTGCTGACGCTCGCCTTCGCCCCGGTGAAGCGAGCAATGCCGGGTGTCAGGCTGGGGCCCGCAGGGGAGGCCGCATGTCCCCCACCCGCTTCGCGCGGCGAGGGAGCCGAGGGAACAGCGTTTGTCCGTCCTATGCGCTGACAAGGGGAAGAGTTGTGACAAGGAGGAAAGAGCCTGGGCCGCGGGGCGCCATGACTGAGAACGGGCTCTATGTTATCTACGCTCCCGATGTACAGTACATAGCCCAGCGCGAGCGGTCGGATGGGTACGCCGGCTTTGTCCGAGAGTCCGCCCAGTTGACTGCCATTCTCCGTCACAAATCCTGACACCCTCTGTCACGCCCTCGTCGGCCAGTGTCAGCAAACTGACGGATAACCTTGCACATCGGGCCTTGGCAACGGTCGTGCACTAGAGGTGCGCGAATGCAACTTCACGCCGCGCGGCCGATGGGCCGACGAATGGGAGGCTCAGATGTTAGGGCGAATCACCGGCGCCGTCAGGTTCAGAGAACCCCTCAGCTTCCACACCTCGTTGCGGATCGGTGGCCCCGCGGAGTTTTTCATCATGCCGCAGGACCTCGTTGATCTCCGCTACGCTCTCGCCTTCGCCGAACAGGAGGATCTGCCCCTCATCGTGATCGGCGGCGGCAACAATCTGCTCGTCTCCGACCGCGGCCTGCAGGCCGTCGTCGTGAAGCTACAGGGCATTCTCAGTCGAGCCGAGTTCGCCGGCGACGAGGTCGCGGTGGGAGCGGGCATGCCGCTCTCTGCCCTCATCCGGGAGGCCGCGGCGCAGGGTCTGGGCGGCCTCGAGTACCTGGCGGGGATTCCGGCCACCGTCGGGGGCGCGCTGGCGACCAAGGCGCGGACAGCCGAAGGCGCGCTCATCGAGCATTGTTCGGCCGTCTACTTCGTGCATCCCGACGGGACCCTGGGCGAGCACCGCGCGGGAGGGCCTGCCGGCGGGCGGACCTTCGATCTGCCGACGGGCGGCATCCTCGTGGGCTGCCGGCTGCAGCTCGAGCGTCGTCCGGCCCAGGTCGTCCAGAAGGCTCTGCAGTACCGGCTGAAAGTGTGGAAGGAATCGCAGCCCTTCACCCTCGCGACCGCGGGCTACATCTGGAAGAATCCGCCCGGCGATCGCGCCGCCCGACTCGTCGAGATGGTTGGCCTCCGCGGCAAGCGCGTGAACGGCGCCGAGATCTCCTCGAAGTCTGCCAACCTGATCGTCAACGTTGGCGGGGCCACCCATCACGATATCCTCGCGCTCATGGAGATGGCTCGCGAGCGCGTCGAGACGCGGCTGGGCATCACGCTCCACCCCGAGATCAGGCTGGTCGGGTTCCCGGCCGGCGTCCCCTTCGAGGCGCAGCCGATGGAGCTATCCGCCGCTCGCTAGGTCGCCGCTGCGTTCAGGGCGGATGCAGCTCATGCGCGTAGGCGACATATTGAGTCTTGCAGAAATAATGGGAGATTCTCGAGGATCGGGTGACAGCGTATGAGGCATGAGACCAGCCGGAACACCCGAGCAACTGGAGCAACGGCGGCGGCGGGCGATCGCGCAGGTGAAGGCCGGGCAGACGCTGTCGGCGGTGGCGCGCCAGTTCTCCGCCTCGGCGAGTTCGGTGTCCCGGTGGTGGCAGGCGTACGAGCGCGAGGGGGCGCGGGGCCTGCGCCCCAAGCCCACCCCAGGACGCCCATCGCGATTATCGCCCGGCCAGAAAGCGAAGCTGGTCACGCTGCTGGGCCACGGGCCGTTGCGGGCCGGGTACCGCACCGATCTCTGGACGTTGCCCCGAGTGGCCGCGCTGATCCGCCAGCAGTTTGGCGTTCGCTATCATCCGGCGCACGTGTGGAAAGTCCTGACCGGCCTGGGCTGGAGCTGCCAGAAGCCCGAGCGGCGGGCCGTCGAGCGGGACGAACCGGCCATCGCCCGGTGGAAGCGGAGCGCGTGGCCCCGGATAAAAAAACGCCGCCCGCCGGGGCGCCCACCTCGTGTTCGTCGATGAGAGCGGCTTCCTGCTCACCCCCACTGTCCGGCGGACCTGGGCGCCCCGCGGGGGAACTCCGTATCTGCGCCATCGGTATCGCCACGATCGCCTCTCGGTCTGTAGTGGGGTGGCGGTGTCGCCCGGACGGCGCCAGATCGCGCTCTATCTCCACGGTCGCCCCCGCAATCTCACCGGCCTCGACATCGAGACCTTCCTTCGACACCTGCTGCGCCACCTCCGGGGCCCCGTCGATCTGCTCTGAGACCGTGGCTCCATCCACCGGCGCGGCAACGTCCAGCGCTTCCGCGCGCGCCATCCCCGGCTGCCCGTTCACTTCTTCCCCGCCTCTGCGCCCGAACTCAACCCCGCCGAGTCCGTCTGGGGCCACGCCGACCGCGCCCTCGCCAATGGCGCCCCGGACGATCTCGCCGCACTCCGCCACGCTCTTGGCACCGCGGTTCGCCGCCTCCGTCGCTCGCAAGATCTCCTGTGGTCCTGCATCTACGCATCAGCGTTGCCGTGGACACCGTGACTCCTTCCATTGCTTACGCAAGACTCAATAGGCAACGACGCCCCGACCGTCCCGGAGGATCAGACTGATGATCCACCATCGTCCCTTGCCATACCATAAGTGAAAGTCAATCTGCGGGTGACCCCGAGACAGCACATCAGACACAGTCTGTAGTACCCAGTCGTATTGGACCGTCAGCCGTAACGTGTCCTCTGTAGGCTTCATGTGGCTTCCCACCGAAAAGACAAAGTCTGCTACCGCAAGGAATGGTGATTGCTTACGAAGAGTCCCAAGATACTCGTGAAAAGGCCGCCATCCTCGATAGAGACCCTCGGTTTCGTAGTAGACCATCCCACTGGGGTGAAACAATGCAGCGGGCCTGTCCCAATCGGGTTCTGTGCTAGGAGTGATCCTCTGGCTAGCAAAGAAACTCGCGACCACGGCGCGAGGGTCACTGACATCGATGGCACTGCATGTAACAAAGCGGCGCTCTAAGTCCTCCTCCGTAAGCATCTCGTCTGGGACCAGTCCATGTGCCGTGACGGCGGCCGCCAAGCGGCCGAGAACCTCGGACGGGAGTGGATACTCGGGATACTCATTTATGGTCCCGTACATGTTTGAGGGAGGCACGACCTGATCGGCCGAATAGCGACGTGCATAGTTCACAAACCAGAGAGCATTGATCTTCGCAAGGCGCTCGCCCCCTCAGTTTGAATGTGGACCCAACTTTCTCCAGGCATCCACAAACCAGGCCTGCTCAAGGGAAGTCTTCCCGGGTTCAATTGGCGCATTTACATCAATCATGACGACGTAGGGCAAGCCGCGTCGGTCCTTGGCCAAGGCCTCCGTGATAAGCCTGTCTACGTCTGCCCGGGCCGCCTTTTTCGGGTCTAGTTGTCCGGGCCGATGAAGTACCCCTTCGCGATGGCGACTCTTCGCCTCGACACCGAAGCTGGTAGCAGTGATTGGGTCCTCAGCGATGAACTCCGGCCCCGTTTTGGTCGTGTCCTTGATGAAGTTGACGCGGAACCCCGCGCGGACGGAGATAGCTGCAACAGCCATCTCAAAGCGGGCACCTTGATACTCCGTGCGCACTCGGAGTCGTTCTAGAAGCGGAACTGGCAGACAGTGTCTATCGATCAACAGTGCTAGGTCGTAGGCCAATGCTAAGAGCTCACTCATGTATCCTGAGGCCGGAATCCGGATTTCATCTCCGGGACTGGCCTGTGCGACTCGCTGTGCCTCGTTGATAGACGCCACAGTGCGCGAGTACCAGCCGCTCACGACATGACGTTCTGCAATGGGCAAAGGAAACTCGCGTTGCAACCATTCCAGGCCACCGAACTGCTCGACGACGAAGCCAATCAAGAACTCACGGAATGTCACATCAGACGGATGTACATAGTCGCGATACCCGATACGTCTCAGGGTGGTGGCAGGGCCAATGACAGGCGAATGAGAAAAGGTCCCCGGCGGTTGTCCCGCTAAGAGCTGGGCGTCCTGGATGGGGATCGACCAGTGATCAAGCGGAACGCCTCCGAAGGCGTGGCGAGGATCGGCCGGCGCAGGCATGGCAAGATGGCCCTACCGATAATTGTCGCACCGACGAAGGCGAGCCAGGAGCGCCATTTCGAGTACGGTCCGCTGCGCGTAGGCGCCATAAAGGCCAGTATCAGACCGGGCCGGGGCCGACGGGCGCCGACGGCGGGGTGGCTGGCGCCGAGAGCACCGCGCGTCGCGCATCGTTGATCCCGCAGCCGGGCCAGTCATCAACGGCGAGCTTGCGCCGGCGCCCGCGGGGCCGTCAAGACGCGGCCTGCCGGGGCAGAGTCCAACCCCGAGACTGGGACGGATGACGGAGGGGAGGGGGCGGCAGCGCGCAGGGTGGCCGACGGCGGGGCCGGCCCCGGAGAGTCCGCCGGGTGGAGCCGGCCCAGGGGCGCGAGGATCGTGCCCACCACGGCCGGGTCCTCCACCGGGGCGATGCGCCGCAGCGTGGGCACGCGAGCCCGTCGATCCCGAAGGCCCGGCGCATCAGGGGGGCCCAGGCCCAGGAGCGCGGGCAGCGTGATGCTCCGCGCTCAGTCCGCCCGGCCGCCTCCTCGCTCGCCGGCGACCTGCGAAAGCCTACGATCTGCCGGCGCCAGCGAGCATGCGGCGCCCGGGCCCCGTGGTAGAGGAGCAAGTGCACCTCGGGTCGCGGCGTCAGCGCGGCCAACTTCTCCAGGAACTCGGCGGGCTCGAACAGCAGATG
>JAUSJX010000114.1 GCA_030647435.1 Candidatus Rokuibacteriota bacterium | reverse complement strand
CATCTGCTGTTCGAGCCCGCCGAGTTCCTGGAGAAGTTGGCCGCGCTGACGCCGCGACCCGAGGTGCACTTGCTCCTCTACCACGGGGCCCGGGCGCCGCATGCTCGCTGGCGCCGGCAGATCGTAGGCTTTCGCAGGTCGGCGGCGAGCGAGGAGGCGGCCGCCCGGCGGACTGAGCGCGGAGCATCACGCGGCCCGCGCTCCTGGGCCTGGGCCCCCCTGAGGCGCCGGGCCTTCGGGATCGACGGGCTCGCGTGCCCGCGCTGCGGCGGCCGGCTGCGGCGCATCGCCACGGTGGAGGACCCGGCCGTGGTGGGCACGATCCTCGCGGCCCTGGGCCGGCTCCACCCGGCGGACTCTCCGGGGCCGGCCCCGCCGTCGGCCGCCCTGCGCGCTGCCGCCCCCTCCCCTCCGTCATCCGTCCCAGTCTCGGGGTTGGACTCTGCCCCGGCAGGCCGCGTCTTGACGGCCCCGCGGGCGCCGGCGCAAGCTCGCAGTTGATGCTTGGCCCGGCTGGGGGATCAACGATGCGCGACGCGCGGTGCTCTCGGCGCCAGCCACCCCGCCGTCGGCGCCCGTCGGCCCCGGCCCGGGCCGATAATGGCCTCTATGTCGCCTACGCGCCATCGGGCAAACGGCGCGTGAAGCGGTGATGGCGCGCGCGCTTCGTCGCGGCGGTGCGTTCGTGCTCGTCACGCTCGTGGCGGGCTGCGCGTCCCCGTCGACGACGCGCGACGACGCTGCGCTCACCGAAGAGGTGGCGCCACGGTTCGCCGCGAGCGGTCCTGATGCCGAGGCCTACAGCGCGAGCGCGGGCTATCCGATGGGCGATCGCCGGACCTTTTACGACATTCCGATGTTGGTGGGTTCGCACAGCCATCTCGACGAGGTCTTCAAAAGCCGGCTGGTTCGCAAGGCCGCGACATCCTCTCGCCTCGTGCGCGTCGTCGAGCCGGCGATCACGTGGAAGTTCCAGGGCCTCGACCTGACGCTCGACGACTACCTCGCGCGCAATCCGGCGACCGGGCTGCTCATCGCGCGCGACGAGACGATCTTCGTCGAGCGCTACCAGTACGGACGCACCGACCGCGATCGCTTCACGTCGTGGTCCATGGCGAAGACCGTGACCGCGATGCTGGTCGGGATCGCGATCGCCGAGGGGCGCATCCGCTCGGTCGACGACCTCGCCGCCGCCTACGTGCCGGCGCTCGCCGGGACCGAGTACGGGCGCACGTCGCTCCGTCATCTGCTGCAGATGTCGTCGGGCGTCCGCTTCAGCGAGGAGTACTCGGGGCGCGACGACGTCACGACGCTCGTCCTCGATACCTATATCCAACTCGGCGAGGGCGGCGTCGGCGCAGTGACGAAGTTCAACGAGCGCGTCGTGCCGAGCGGTTCGAAGTTCTCATATGCTTCCGTCGAGACCCAGGTGCTCGGCCTCGTGCTGAGGAGCGTGATCGGGCGCCCCGTCTCGGAGTACTTGCAGGAGAAGATCTGGGACCCGATCGGCGCCGAGGCCGACGCGACGTGGCTGATCGACAAGACGGGCCAGGAGTCGACGTTCTGCTGCATCAACGCGGTGCTGCGCGACTACGCGCGGCTCGGCCTCTTGCTCGCGCACGACGGCAACTGGCGCGGGCGGCAGATCATTCCCGCCGCCTGGATCAAGGACGCGACAACCGTGCGTGAGGATCAGTCGCACCTGCGGCCCGGCCTGGCCACGCCGTTCTTCGGCTACGGCTACCAGACGTGGATCTTCCCGGGTGAGCGCCGGATGTTCGCGTTCCTCGGCGTCCGCGGCCAGGCCATCTACGTCGACCCGCAGAGCCGCCTCGTGCTGGTCCACACCGCGGTCCGCAAGCAATCCGTGGACCCCGGCAGCCGCGAGACCGGCGCGCTGTGGCAGAGCGTCGTGCGCACGCTTGGACGCTGAGTACCTCTCCCCCCGGTCTGACAATGGCCCTTATGTCGCCTAAGCGCCGCTCCAGCGCCTCATAGAGGGCCGGTAGCGCGAAGGCCGCGTCGGCACGGACGACGACGGTCTGCCTCGAGCCTGGGATCGGTCAAAGACGGGGAGGAGCATCTGCTCCCACCCGTCTGCACCGTGGACGTTGCCTGGCCGGAGCGTGGCGGCCTGCACGACGCCGGAGTCGGCCCCGGTAGAGCGTCTTGCGCTCTGGGCCGGCACAGGCCACGTTCGTCGGCGGGAGTTCCTCGGAGCAGCGAATGCGCATCAGCCGCGAGTGGTCCCCATCGGACTCGGCTCCCCTTGTCGCGCCACCGTGGTATATTCCCGTCGATCCACATCGCCACAGCATCCAGGAGGGAGAAGCCGTCATGCCGTCTGCCCAAGCGACATCGCGCCGTGCCCGCTCCGTTCGACTCCTGCTCGTCCTCGTGGCCGGACTGGCCGCCGTACTGCTCGGGCCCCTGGCCGGAGTCCGCAGCACCGCCCAGGAGGTCCTGACCAACGACAGTGTCATCGGCATGGTCAAGGCCGGCCTCGCCGAGGGCGTCGTCATCCAGAAGATCCGCGCCTCGCAACGGAAGTTCGACACCAGCACGGACGGGCTCATCAAACTCAAGCGCGCGGGAGTGTCCGATAAGGTCATCGAGGCCATGATCACCGGGGACGGGCCGGCCCCGGCTGCGGCCGGCGGAGGGACATCTCAGGCGGATCCGACGATTGCTCACCTGAGCGCGGGCGGGGCCAAGCCGCTCAAGGCCGCGCGCGGAGAGATGGAAACGTCGGTAGCCCCCTTCGCCGGCTCCCGGCAGGAAGTCGTGCTAGCGACGCCGCGAGCCGAGTACCGGATCACGAACAAGCAGCCGGTGTTTTCGACCAACCTCAGCGCTGAGCAGTGGGCGCTCGTCCGGCTCAAACCCGGCAAGAACGATCGCAATCTCCCGATCAGCAAGAACTCCGGCTGGGGCTGGGCAGGCGCGACCTTCCGTCAAGGACCCGACCCGAAGTACAGGGTCTCGCTGGAGGGCGAGCCGGGTTCGGATGGCAGCACGCACATCAAGCCCAAGGAGCCCCTCGCACCCGGCGAGTACGGCCTGGTCGCGATCGTCCGCGGGCAGCCGAACATGTTCGAGGTGTTCGATTTCGGCGTCGACTGAGACGAGCGCATAGGACGGACGCTGCTGCATTGGCACCCAAACGCATGGTCGCTTCGGATCACCGATGTTCCGAGGGTCCTGCAACGGTTCTACAACCTGCCTGCGGCAGCACACTATTGCGTCAGCCACTGCCGTACTCTGTTGATGGGTGCCAGCTGTTCCAAAATCGGTGCCTGCGTCACGTCGATCCGCATCAGCACCACCTGGTACGGGTTCCACGTCGCCATGAGGAAGTAGAGCGCCGTTCCGTCAGGCGTGCTCTTGACATAGCGCGAAGGAAGCAGAATGGGCGCGTACTCGCCGCCCGATGCGCGCACGTTTGGCGTCTCTCTGGTATCTCGAACAGACTCTTCGACCGGGTTGGGAGAGCCCGGAGGGCAGTCATTCGAGACTCGATACATGAAGTGGCAGTAACCTTCATCCGGGTTGAAAACCCTTCGAGGTACTGACCAAGGGCCCCAAGGCAGTTCGGCGGTTCGCAGGTAGATGCCGCGGGGGCCGTTGTTGGGGTTGTACCCGGCCAGAGGGGCGCGAGGGTCGTTGTTGCAGGCATAGAGCATTGCCCACTTGCCCCACGCATCGATTCGTCGCACGGAGAAGTAACCGAGGCACTGGTGATAGCCCGGCCCGAAGCGGGAGTCGCTCTCGGGGGTGCCGAAGGGAAGAACAGGCTGCGCCTGCAACTCGGCGTCGCGCTTCCACGCGGGGTGGCCCGTCGCGTCGAGGCCCGTGTAGTAACGCCAGGTGGACAGCGTCGCGATCGACGCCAGCGGGGCCACCGCGAGGTAGGGATAGCTGTGGTGAAAGGGCGTGGCATCGCCCTGTTGGTTCTGACGCCCCGCGCCCCAGACCAGCACGACGTCTCCGACGATATCCTTCGGAAGCCAGCCGACTCGGCTGGCTTGCTCTACCACCGGCACGGTCCAAAGGAATTTCGTCGTCGACACCGTTTTGGACGAGTGAAAACTCCGTCCGCCATCGGTCGAATGGGCGAGGACCGATTGGCCGCCCGGTTTCTCATCGTCATGCGCGACATTATTCCGGTCCCTCATCGTGAAGAACGCGTGGATCGTCGTGTCGCTGACGACCGCGCCGATGGCACCCTCCCTTCGGCCGAGAGATTGGCCATTGAGTTGGGTCGGGCGGAAGCGCCCGTCCTGTCCCGTCAGGATTAGCAGTCGGTGGCCCATCACCAGTGCGCGTTTGTCTTGGGGGTTGCCTCCGACGAACTGATCTCTCAGGGCAACGGGCGTACCAACCGCGTTGTTCGTCAGCGGATGTACGAAGAGGTCCCCGCCCTTGGTGATGACCAGCAGCCGGTCATCCATGACGAGCAACCACTTGTCCTCCGGGCGTGCAGCCACTGGTGGCCCAGCAAGCTGAAACGGTGCCGCAATGGTGTCGCCAACGATGGAATGACGGAAGACCCGGCCATCGGTCGTCACGACCAGTAGCCCGTCCCGTGTAGTCAGCACCCAACGGTCTTCGGGCCTGGCCCCCACTTTCGGCCCGCTCAGCTGAACGGCCGCCTCGACCACATTGGTCGTGACTCGATGGGCAAACACCCGGCCATCGGATGTCCCCACCAGAAGTCGGTCACCAATGGCCGCCGTCCATTTGTCCTCCGGCCGCGCACCCACGGGCGGCCCGCTCAGCTTAAAGGGCGTTCCGATGCCAGTGCCTGCCACCTCGTGTGCAAAAGTGGCCCCTATTGCCGTCGTGACGAGGATACGGCCGTCGACAGCGGTGACCCACTTGTCCTCGGGTCGGGCAGCGACGGCGGGCCCCCCGAGGCGGAAAGGCACGCCTATGGAATCGGCGCTGAGTTCGTGACCGTATACGCTGCCGCGTTCGTCGGTTTCGACGCTGGCCGGGATGCATTGGTCAGGATCGAAAGCCAAGGGCGCCGTGGCAATGCTGTCGGTTCCCTCCTCGCGGTTTTCCTTCCATCTGCCCCATTCGGCCCAGGTGTGCCAGCGCTTGAGCCGAAGTACCGGATCGTTGGAGAGCTTCGAGTTGTCCTGTGGTTGGCCGTCCTCTGCGCGGCTGTCCTCTGTGCCGCAAAACTCAGGCTGGCATCGATCCGGGTCAAATTCTCTCGAGTCGCCAAACAGCATGACTAGCCTGTCGCCGTATTCGAACGGAAAGCCGAGGTCGGTTCCGGTGACACCGCCGGTCACGCCCGAGCGCTGAAACCCGGTCGGCTGGTCCGGACGCTCACGATCCACGGCACCGGTGACCTGGCAGATCTTCGTGGCGGCGTATTGGAGCTTTGGTCCCCACAACACGATCACGGCGGCCACGGACACAGCCACCCCGATCGCTGCGGCCAATCCGACGAGTCGTACAAGGCGGGTTGTCATCGACGTGCCTCCGAGCGCATCGTGCGGTCGAGGGGAGTGCATGTCAATGGTTCAGCGAATGGGTCGCAGGGGAGGTATGTGAATGTCTGCTTCTGCGTGGGATAGCCGTCAGGAAAGGGTCGACTTCTGACGGCCAAATCGATCGGAGAATTTCGGCCAAACGCGGCCGCTCGCGCAGCCTGCACCATCGCTTCTATAAACGGCTCCTCTATATCACGCCATCTCAAAATCGGCTCGCATTCCGTTTCCGCCGTGACGGTGCCGCCGCGCCGATGGGGCGTGCTGGTCGAGTTGAGGAAGGCGTGGCGGATGGCACGACGCATCTGCTGTTCGAGCCCGCCGAGTTCCTGGAGAAGTTGGCCGCGCTGACGCCGCGACCCGAGGTGCACTTGCTCCTCTACCACGGGGCCCGGGCGCCGCATGCTCGCTGGCGCCGGCAGATCGTAGGC
>JAUSJX010000113.1 GCA_030647435.1 Candidatus Rokuibacteriota bacterium | reverse complement strand
ACGGCGCCGACGAGGTCCACAAGGTGAAGATCTCCGAGCACGAGATGCGGCGGTGGGCGTGAGCCCTGGCGCCGCCGTGGAGCGGGCGGAGGATCGCCTTCGCGAGGGCCTGGAACGATTCATCGCGCGGCGGTCGGGCGCCCCGGCCGCCGTCGTGGGATGGGTCCGGCTGCCGGGCGGGACCCTGCGTGACGCGTGGGGCATCGACGCGCGCATCGACGCGGGGCCGTTCGCGGGGCCGCACCGGCTCGTCTACCTGCAGGATCGCGGCGCCGGCCCGCTCGAGAGCCGGCTGCGCCGCGAGGACGAGTTCCGCGTGCTCGCCGTGATGCACGCCGCCGGCGTGCGCGCTCCGCGCCCCTACTGGCACGTCCCACGCGACGATCCCGAAGGTCTGGGCTCCGGCCTGATCCTCGAGCGGGTCGACGGCGAAGCGGTGGGGCGGCGCATCCTGGAAGATCGCGCGTTCGAGGCGGTGCGTCCACGCGTGCTCGAGCAGATGGGGGAGGAGCTGGCGAGGATCCACGCGGTGCCGTGCGACGCCGTCACGGGACTGCCGGCGCCGCCTGACGGGAAGGGCGCGCCCGAGGCCGGGCTCGACGAGGTGGAGCGGACACTGCGCGAGGTCGAGGAGCCGCACCCGGCCCTCGAGCTTGCGCTCCGCTGGCTGCGCCCGCGGATGCCCGCGCCGCAGCGGCTGGTCGTGAGCCACGGCGACTACCGTCTCGGGAATGTCATCGTCCACCCGTCGGAGGGCCTGCGCGCGGTGCTGGACTGGGAGCTCGCCCATCTCGGCGATCCCGGGGAGGATCTGGGGTGGGCCTGCATCCGCTTCTGGCAAGGAGTGGACCAGCCGGGCAGGCCCGGGCTCGGCCCGAAGCAGCGCTTCCTCGACGGCTATGCCAAGGTCGCCGGCTGGCGGCTCGCGCCCGAGATGGCCGTCTACTGGGAAGTGTTCGCCAACCTGTGGTGGGCCGTCATCACCCTCCGGCAGGCGCGGCGCCACCTGACGGGACGGGAGCGCAGCCTGGAGCTGGCGAGCATCGGCCGCCGCTGCGCCGAGGTGGAGTGGGAGCTGCTGCGCTTGATCAGGGTCGCCTGACGCCATGCAGGACCGGCCGACCGCCGTGGAGCTGATCGAGGCCGTGCGCGATTTCCTCGCCGGCGAGGTGGTGCCGGCCCTCGCCGACCGGAGCCTGCGCTACCGGATGCGGATCGCCCTTCACGTCCTGGGCATCGTGGCGCGCGAGGTGCCGGACGAGGAGACACGGCTCCGCGCCGAGCGCGAGGCGCTGCTGAACCTTCTGGATCTGCCCCGCGCCGCTCCGCCCTGCGATCCCCGGCTGCTGCACGCGTGGGTGCTCGAGGCCAACCGAGCGCTGTGCGAGCGCATCCGGGACGGCGCGGCCGGCGCCGGTCCCTGGCGGGAGCGCGTGCTGGCGCACGTGCAGCAGGTCGTCGAGGAGAAGCTTCAGGGCAGCAATCCCGACTTCAACTGAAGTCCCCGCGGCCGCCTTCATGAGGTCGCCGGCTCAAATCCAGCCCCCGCAACCAAGGAGGTCAAGGGCTTCGGAGATTTTCTTCGAAGCCCTCGGCGCTCTTTCATCGCTCCCTCCATGTCGGCGCCACCGAGGCCCTTGTGCGGATCAACGACAACTCCGGGCGGGCCCTCCGCGGACAGATGGAGCCGAGTCCAAGGGGAAGCGGTGCTGCCCAGCCGCCCGCGTGCTGTCAAGGGGCGCTCGGGCGCCTCGGTCGGCCGGCAGGCCTTGACAGCCGCCGCGCGCCTTGGGAGGATCGACGCCGGAAGCCGAAGCTTCGACGCGAAGTCTGCGGGGAGGGGGTGGAGATCATGCGATCGATCGTGCTGGGCCTGCTGATGATGACGGCGGCGGCCGGTTGTGCCGCAGCGCGCAACACACCCGCCCAGGAGCTGGCCTGGGAGCGCTGGGGGGCGTGCAATCACTTCTCCACGATCACGATCGATCGGATCGATCTGGACGGCCGGCTCGTGGTCAACGGATACGAGGTCGATGGTGCGCGGTTCAGCGCGTGCGTGCGCGAGGCGGCGGACGACCAGCTCCGCCGCGGAGCTGCGCCCGTGCCACAGGCGGTCGTGCTCGTGAAGAACTACGGCTGCCAAGGGGGTGCGATGTGAGCCAGCGCCGATTCCGCGTCATCGGATGGGTCGTGGCCGCCCTGCTCCTCGGCATGGCCCAGCCCGGGTCCGCCCAGGCGCCGTCGGGCGAGGTGACGGTCTCCTTCCACGTCACGCTGGCGCCCTCCTGGTTCGATCCGTCCACCGCGCCGCCCCAGATCACGCCCTTCGGCATCCTCTACGCGGTTCACGACGCGCTGGTCCGCCCGCTCCCGGGCCAGAAGATGGGCTCGAGCCTGGCCGAGTCGTGGACGGAGAGTCCCGACGGGCTCGTGTACGAGTTCAAGCTGCGGCGCGGGCTCAAGTTCCACAACGGCGATCCCGTGACCGCCGACGACGCGAAGTGGAGCTTCGAGCGCTACCAGGGCGCCGGCGCGAAGCAGCTTCAGTCTCGCGTGCGGCAGGTGGAAGCGGTCGACCCGCTGACCGTGCGCTTCCAGCTCAAGGAGCCCTGGCCGGATTTCATGACCTTCTATGGCACCACCGCCACGGCCGCTGGGATCGTCCTGCCCAGGAAGTACTTCGAGCAGGTCGGGGTGGACGGCTTCAAGCAGCGGCCCATCGGTGCGGGCCCCTACAGGTTCGTGAGCCAGCGTCCCGGCATCGACATCGTGTTTGAAGCCTACACGGGCTACTGGCGGCACGCGCCCTACGTCAAGCGGCTGACCATGAAGGGAGTGCCCGACAGCACCACGCGACTGACCATGCTCAAGAGCGGCGAGACGGACTTCGCGCTCTTCCTCGACGGGCCCGAGGGGGAGGCCGTGAAGCGCGACCCGCGCCTGACGCTGACGGCCACGCGCCACGCGTCCATTTTCTGGATCGAGTTCGCCGACCAGTGGGATCCCAAGTCGCCGTGGAGCGACAAGCGCCTGCGGCTGGCTGTCAACTACGCCCTCGATCGCAAGGGGACGAACGAGGCCGCATGCCTCGGTTTCTGCCCGCCGGCCGGCGTCATCATTCCGCGGGTGATGGACTTCGCGCTCCAGGTTCCGCCTCTGCCCTACGACCCGCAGAAGGCCAAGCAGCTCCTCGCTGAGGCCGGCTACCCAAACGGCCTCGACGCCGGGGAGTTCGTGCCCATCCCCGGCTTCTCCACGGTGGGCGATGCCGCGCTGAACAACCTCAATGCCGCGGGTATCCGGATGAGGGCGCGGCCGATGGAGCGCGCCGCCTTCTATGCCGCCTGGCAGGAGAAGAAGCTCCGCGGGCTGTTCCTCACCGCCGTGGGGAACTCGGGCAACGCCGCGAGCCGCGTGGAGGCGTTCATCTACTCCAAGGGCAGCTACGCCTACGGCGGTTATCCCGACCTCGACGAGCTGTTCCTCCAGCAGGGGCGGGAGCGGGATCCCGCCCGGCGCGAGGCGCTCCTCCACCGCATCCAGCAGGCGACCGTCGATCGGGTGATGTTCGCGCCGCTCATGGACCTGCGCGGGCTGATCGCCATAGGACCGCGGCTGGCCGACCACACCATCAACTCCATCCCGATGTACCCGTTCCCCGCGTACGAGGACATGCGGCTCAAGAGCCCGTGACGGTCACGCGCTTCGAGATCACCCAGCGCCCCAGGAGGTGACACCATGACGTGTACTCGTCGAGGGTTCCTCACGCTGGCTGCCGGCGGCTTCGCGCTGGCCGGCGGCCTCGCCCGAGCGTTCGCCCAGTCCAAGATCAAGCCGGGCCCCCAGGACCTGCTGCTCGTGGTCGACGTGCAGAACTGCTTCACGCCGGGCGGCTCGCTCGCCGTCAACGACGGGGACAAGATCATCCCGATCATCAACCGGCTCGCGCCGGCCTTCGAGCACGTGATCCTGACGCAGGACTGGCACACGCCGGGGCACATCTCCTTTGCGTCGAGCCATGCGGGCAAGAAGCCCTTCGAGACGGTGAGCCTGCCGTACGGGACGCAGGTGCTGTGGCCGGACCACTGCGTGCAGGGGACCCCGGGCGCGGAGCTGCACAAGGACCTGCGCATTCCGCATGCCGAGTTGATCATTCGCAAGGGCTACCGCAACCAGATGGACTCCTACTCGGCTTTCTACGAGGCCGACGGCAAGACGCCGACCGGGCTCGCCGGTTACCTGCGGGAGCGCGGCCTCACGACCGTGTTCCTCGTCGGACTCGCCACCGACTTCTGTGTGTTCTGGTCGGCGATGGACGCGCGCAAGGCGGGTTTCAATGCCCTCGTGATCGAGGATGCCACGCGTGGGATCGACGCCGGCGGCTCGATGGCGAAGGCCTGGCAGGAAATGCTGGCGGCAGGCGTCAAGCGGATCCAGTCGGCCGACGTGGCGGTCTAGTGCCGACCGACGTGTTCAGCGCGCTCGAGCGCCTGTGGGGCCTCGCCGGCTGCGAGCCCGCCGCGCTCGAGCGCGTGACGCTCACGGGCGCCGACCCGATCCTGCCCACCGACTTCAAGATCGGCACCGCGGCCTCCACCGTGATCGCCGCCGGCGCGCTCGCGGCCTCCGAGATCTGGCGGCTGCGGACAGGGCGGAGCCAGTCCGTCTCGGTCGACCTGCGCGCCGCCGTCGCCGCCTTCCGCAGCGAGCGCTACCTGCGCGCGGAGAGCCAGCCGGACCTCCATCTCCGCGATCCGATCTTCGGCTTCTACCAGGCCGGCGACGGGCGCTGGATCCAGATCCATTCAAACCTGCCGCATCACCACGAAGGGGCTGTCAGGCTGCTCGGCTGCGAGGGCACGCGCGAGGCGGCCGCCGCGGCCGTCGCGAAGTGGAGCGCCCCTGACCTTGAGAACGCGTTCGCCGCGGCGGGCCTGCCCACCGGCATGGTGCGCTCGGGCGCGGAGTGGCACGCCCATCCGCAGGGCCTCGCGGTCGCTGAGCTGCCCCTCTTGGAGATTGTGAAGATAGGCCAGACCCCGCCGGAGCCTGCCGGCGCAGGCCAGCGCGCGCTTTCGGGAATCCGCGTGCTCGACCTCACGCGCGTCATCGCGGGGCCGATCTGCGGCCGCACCCTCGCGGGTTACGGCGCCGACGTGCTGAACGTATCGTCGAAGCACCTGCCGAATCTGCTGGGCCTCGTCATCGACACCGGGCTGGGCAAGCTCTCGGCGTCGCTCGACCTGCGGCAGGCCGACGACGCCGACCGGCTGCGCGCGCTCGTCCGCGACTGCGACGTCTTCTGCCAGTCCTACCGGCCGGGCGCGCTCGCCCGTCTCGGTCTCGGGCCGGAAGAGCTGGCGCGGCTCCGGCCCGGCATCGTGTACGTGACGCTCTCCGCCTTCAGTCACGTCGGGCCGTGGCGCGAGCGACGGGGATTCGAGACCATCATCCAGTCCGTCACCGGGATGGCGCACGAGCAGGGGTTAGGCGCCGCCGGAGGCGAACGGCCCCAGCACCTGCCCGCGCAGGTGGTGGACCACGGCACGGGCTACCTCGCCGCGTTCGGTGCGCAGGTCGCGCTCGCCCGCCGCGCGCGTGAAGGCGGCAGCTATCTGGTGCGCGTGTCGCTGGCGCAGACCGGACGCTGGGTCGACGGCCTCGGGCGCGTGGACGGCCGGCGCACGCCCGACCTCACGCTGGACGCCGTGCAGGACCTGATGGCGGACATGGACTCACCCTACGGCCGGCTGCGCCACGTCGTGCCCGCCGCGCGGCTGTCGGAGACGCCCGCATTCTGGTCGCGTCCGACGGTGCCGCTCGGCACCCACCCGGCCGCCTGGCCCGCCTGAGCGCCCATGGCCACGCGCCTCGACGTGCCGGACGATTGGGGGATCAGCGGGAAGGTCGCGGTCGTGATGGGCGGTGGCGCGGCGGGCGCCGGCATCGGCAATGGCCGCGCGGCCGCGATCCTCCTGGCCAGGGCGGGTGCCCGGGTCCTCGTGGTGGATCGCACGATGGACCTGGCCGAGCAGACGGTCGTGATGATCAAGGACCAGGGGCGGGAAGCCCTCGCGCTCGAAGCGGATATCACGCGCTCCGAGGACTGCGCCATGGTGGTGAAGACGGCGCTCGACCGCTTCGGCCGCCTCGATTTCCTCGACAACAACGTCGGCATCGGCAGCCGCGGCTCCGTCGTGGACGAGACGCAGGAGAACTGGCGCCGCGTCATGCAGGTCAACGTCGAGACGATGTTCCTGGCCGCCAAGCACGCGATCCCCGCCATGATCCGCGGGGGCGGCGGCGCCATCGTCAACGTGTCGTCGATCTCCGCGCTGCGGCCGCGCGGCCTGACGGCCTACTCCGCCTCCAAGGGTGCCGTCATCGCTCTCACGCGCGCCATGGCGGTCGACCACGGCCGCGACGGGATCCGCGTGAACTGCGTGGCGCCGGGGCCCGTCTACACGCCCATGGTCTACCAGCGCGGCATGAGCGCGGAGGCCCGCGACCGGCGTCGAAGCGCGTCCGTGCTGGGGATCGAAGGCACCGGCTGGGACGTCGGCCACGCCGTGCGCTTCCTTCTCTCTGATCACGCGCGCTACATCACGGGGCACACGCTCGTCGTCGACGGCGGCGCCACGCTGTCGGGCCCGGAGCGCGCGTCGGAGTGACAGGTTAGCCTCGGGCATGTTCGCCTCTCCGGGTTCGATCGCGTTCCAGCTCGGTCCTTTCATCGTCCGGTGGTATGGGATCCTGACGGCGGTCGCCATCGTGGTGGGTCTGTGGCTCGTGGGCCGTCAGGCGCGCGCCGAGGGTCTTCCCGAGGAGAAGATCTCGAGCTGTGTCATGTGGGGAGTCGTGACCGGGTACATCGGGGCGCGCCTCTACGAAGTGGCGTTCAACTGGGACTACTACGGCCGCGATTGGGCCAAGATTCCCGCCGTGTGGGAAGGGGGGCTCGCCGTCCACGGCGGCCTCATCGTCGGCTGCTCGGTCGCCGCCGGGCTTGCCGCGTGGCGGGGCCTCCCGGTGCTGCGTATCCTGGACATCGGAGCGCCCAGCATGGCCATCGCGCAGGCCATCGGGCGCTGGGGGAATTTCTTCAACGAGGAGGCCTTTGGACGGCCGACCGATCTGCCCTGGCGCCTCTACATCTCGCCTCGCCACCGTCCGCTCGAGTACAGGGGCGCGGAGTTCTTCCACCCGACCTTTCTTTACGAATCGCTCTGGGACCTGGCGGTGTTCACGGCGCTCGTCTGTTGGCTCCGCCCGCGCTGGCGTGACCGGCCGGGCGCGCTGTTCTTCTGGTACATCGGCTTGTACTCGGTGGGGAGATTCGCCATCGAATCCCTGCGGCTCGACAGCTTCTGGGCCGGCGGCTACCGCGTGCCCCAGCTCGCGAGCCTGGTCGGCATCGCCATCTCCATCTGCGGTCTGCTGTGGGTCAGCCGCGGCGCCCGCGGCGGCACGAGGGCGGCGTGAATCTCGAACAGTTGGCCCCAAAGTATTTGTTCAGAGAGGAGTGAGGCGATGGCGAGCCTGTACGAGCAGGTCTACCAGCGGTCCATGCGGGATCCCGAGGGGTTCTGGGCCGAGGCGGCCGAGGACATCTACTGGGAGCGGCGCTGGGACAAGGTCTTCGACGACTCGCGCAAGCCTTTTTACCGCTGGTTCGTGGGCGGCCGGCTCAACACGTGCTTCAACGCGCTTGACCTGCACATCGAGCGGGGCCGGGGCAAGCAGATCGCGCTGATCTACGACAGCCCGGTGACGGGCACGGTGAAGAGCTACACGTACGACGCGTTCCGCGACGAGGTCGCCCGCACGGCAGGCGCCCTCCGCCGCCAGGGCATCGTCCAGGGCGACCGCGTCATCATCTACATGCCGATGGTGCCCGAGGCGGTCATCGCCATGCTGGCCTGCGCCCGCATCGGCGCCATCCACTCCGTGGTCTTCGGCGGCTTCGCCTCACACGAGCTGGCCAAGCGCATCGACGACGCCACGCCGAAGATGATCCTCTCGGCCTCCTGCGGCATCGAAGTCGGGCGGGTCGTGCCCTACAAGCCCCTCCTGGACAAGGCCATCGAGCTGTCCAGCCACAAGCCCGCGCGCTGCGTGGTCCTCCAGCGCCCGCAGGAGAAGGCGCAGCTCCAGAAGGGGCGCGACCTCGACTGGGGCGATTTTCTCTCGGGCGCCGCCGCCGCGGAGTGCGTGCCGGTGGCCGCCACCGACCCGCTGTACATTCTGTACACCTCGGGGACGACGGGCGTGCCCAAGGGCGTCGTGCGGGATCACGGCGGCCACGCGGTGGCGCTCAAGTGGTCGATGGAGAACATCTACGGCATGGGCGCGGGCGAGACCTACTGGGCCGCGTCGGACATCGGCTGGGTCGTGGGGCACTCGTACATCGTCTACGCGCCGCTCCTGAAGGGCTGCACCACGATCCTCTACGAGGGCAAGCCCGTGGGCACCCCCGATCCCGGGGCCTTCTGGCGGGTCATCGCGCAGCACGGGGTGAAGGCGCTGTTCACCGCGCCCACGGCGTTCCGGGCGATCAAGAAGGAGGATCCCGCCGGCGAGCACCTGCGCCGCCACGACATCTCGGGCTTCCGCTGCCTGTTCCTGGCCGGCGAGCGCCTCGACCCCGACACCTACCACTGGGCCCACGACCTCCTGGGCGTGCCGGTGATCGACCACTGGTGGCAGACCGAGACCGGCTGGCCGGTCGCCTCCAACTGCATGGGCCTGGACCCGCTGCCGGTGA
>JAUSJX010000112.1 GCA_030647435.1 Candidatus Rokuibacteriota bacterium | reverse complement strand
GTTTGCGGTCATCGCTTCTCTGGTCTATTCTTCTGCCTCATGACCCAGCCGGTGAAGTGGCCCGACGCCGCCCTCGCGGACCGGCCGCTGCACATGTCGATGGGCGCCTACGGTCCCAAGACCGGCATGCCGCGCATCCTGGAGCTACTGGACCGGTACGGCGTTAAGACCTGCTTCTTCATTCCTGGATGGATCGTCGAGCGCTATCCCGCGCTCTGCGAGGACATCGTACGCCGGGGGCACGAGGTGGGGCATCACGGCTACCTTCACGAAAAGCCCTTCTTCATGAAGGACCGCGAGGAGGAGGAAGAGCTGCTCGTCAAGAGCCTCGACATCTTCAAGAAGATCCTGGGCGCCAAGCCCCTCGGGGCGCGGGCCCCGTCGGCCGATCCAAGCCGGCACACCATGGACCTGCTCAAGAAGCACGGGTTCGTCTATCACAGCAACGCCCTCGATACGGACCTGCCGTACTGCCACGAGACACCGCACGGCCCGCTCGTCGAGTTCCCCACCGCCTGGTGCAACAACGACGCGCCCTTCTTCCTGTTCAGCTCGGTGCCGCCCGTGGGCAACGGCATCTGGAGCCAGGAAGACGTGTGGGAGATCTGGTCGGAGGAGTTCGAGGGCATGTACGCGGAGGGCGGCTTCTTCAACTGGCTCGGCCATCCCCAGGTCGTTGGCCGGCCCTCGCGCATGCGCATGGTCGAGCGCCTCATCCAGCGAATAGTGGGCAAGAAGGACGTGAGGTGGCCCCGGCCTGTCGATCTCGCGCGGTTCTGGCTCGAGCAGGGCCCGAGCGGCGTCACGCGCTGATGGGCGGGGGACGGTTGGCCGGCCGCGTCGCCCTCATCACGGGCGCCAGCCGCGGCTTCGGGCGGGCCATCGCGCTGGCCTTCGCCCGCGAAGGGGCGCGGGTGGCCGCGAACTACCTGGCGAGCCGGCGGGAGGCCGACGAGGTGGTCGCGGAAGCCGGCCGGCTCGGTGCCGAGGCGATCGCCCTCTGCCCCGGGCCATCCGGCGCCGCCACGAGCTCGCGGTCACGAAGCGGGCCGAGGGGGTGCGGCTGCGGGGCCGGAGGGGGCCGCCGGGTGGCAGGGGCAGCATCGAGAGAAGGACTGAGCGGCGGGCGGAAGCAGCGCGTGACTCGGGCCGAGCGCGACCTGAGCAGGAAATGTCGATCGGGATGACGAAGCGTGGCGGGCGTTGTTAGAACGGGCTGACCTTCGCATGCTGTGACACGGCAGACCCCTGGGGAAGACCCTCGGGCAAGGCGGGCCATGACTGAGAACGGGTTTTATGTTATCTACGCCCCGATCTTCGGCTCCTTGTCGAGGACGACGAGGCGCGCGCGCGGGTAGCGGTCCGTCAGGGCGAGCGCGGTGGCGAGGCCGACGATGCCGCCGCCGATGATGGCGATGTCCGAGGTCGGAGTCACGGGCGGCAGGATATCAGCCTGTGGCAGCGGCTCCTGGGGCGGCCAGCGTCCGAGTATGGGAGATTATGTCATGGGGGTGGGGCCCACGAGGGGGGCGAACGCCGCCGGAGCGTGCTAATGTTGCCTACGCTCCTGCGCCTGTTCGTCCCGAATTACGGGCCGTTGGCCGATCAAGATGTCTACCGTCGGCACATCGTCGCGGGCGAGCGGGCTGAAGCAGAAGGAATCGCGACCCTCACGCCTTCGCAAAACGCCAGGGTCGAGGATCTGCTTCTCGCCCACACGCCCAAGTATGTGGAGGCGCTGCGAAGCGGTCAGCCCCCCGAGCTGGCTTCAACTGGGGGCATGTGGTTCCTGGGCTGTATCGATGTTTCGCTCTCGGCTCTAGGGGCATTTCTGGACGCCATAGATTCGGCCCTGACTGATGGAGTGGCCGGGATGCTTGGGGGCGGCGGTCATCATGCCTATCCCGACCACGGCGGCGCACTGTCGCCCGTCAACGATATGGCCATCGGAGTTCACCACCTTCGCCGTCGGGGAATCAGGCGGGTGTTGGTTCTGGATCTAGATGCCCATTTCGGCAACGGCACGGCGGCTTCCTTTCCCAATGATCCCGATTTGTTTCTCTTCGACTTCCACGGCCATGCCTCGGACTTCTGGCACCCGGACACGCCGCATCTCTTCAAAAACTTCCGGGACGAACCAGACGCCCGGCTTTATTTGCAGGCCCTTCAAAAAGAGCTGCCCAACGTGCTTGGTGAGTTCCGGCCCGAAGCGTGTCTCTACGCCGCGGGCATGGACGTTTTCTCAGGAACCCCGAACCCTCCGTTGCGTCTTCGCGTCCCTGACATCGAGAAGCGGGAAGCCTTTGTGTTTGAGGCGCTATCGAGTCGGCAGGTGCCGGTTGCTTACGTCCACGCTGGCGGATATGCCAGCCTCGAAACTTTGGCAGCGCTTCATCTGATCACTGCTCGTGCTGCACATGGGGCTCTGTCCCAATGAAGGCGGCTGTGCCGTCGGCTCCTGGGGCGGCCGCCGGCTGAGTCTGGGAGGTTCTGTCACGGGGACGGGGGCCACGGACGGGGCGACCGCCGCTGGCGGGCGGGCCTCACGAGGTTCGCCATGGAGCATGACGGCTACGGCACAGTCGCGGCGGACGTCCCGATGCTCGCCAAGGTGCTGCGGGAGAGCTTCGTCACCATGTATCAGCGTCACGACGTGCTAATGAGTCTTGCGGAACTGGTTAATGGCGTTTCCCCTCGTGAGCAGGCATTAACGTGATTCGCGAGACTCATTAGCGGAGTTCCAGGCGGGCCTGTCGAAGCCGGTCGGCTCGACGTTGCAGCGTGGCACGCTCGACATCCGAGGCGTGCTAGACTCGAAGTACTTCTTCGCCTAGCCAGCCTTACTTCTCCGAATCACCGACAACGTCGTAGCCAGCCGCCTTGTACGCCTTCACGCAATCCTTAATCTGTTTGGCTCTGACCGCAGGTATGTCGGGATTCATCACCTTGCACTCAACGGTCTGCTTCGTCTGAGGATTCTGAAGGACGACGACGCGCGTGGCTGAACCGCACGCACTGAGTAACAAGATAGAGGCAACCAGCATCACACGCATCTAACGTCCTCCTCTGAGAGTCCGGTTGACCAGCTCAAGCAGTCTCGATCGCTGCCTAGCCCCCGATCTTCACTCCGGGATAGCTGACCTTTCTCACCGCATCCGCCAGCACCGGCAGCGGCACCCCAAGCCCGTAGCTGCCCCTAAAAACGCTCTAAGCCCTCGTGCCGAGCGGGCGGCCGACGAAAGGTAAGCCACACCGCGGGCTTGTGAACATGCCGGACGCGGGCGCGCGCGCTATCGAGATCTCGGGCACTCCACCCTCCGGGCGCTGTCACCGCCTACCCACGACGGACTCGACGGTACCCCGCTGCAGGGTGCGTGACCATCACGAGGCTCGCTAAGTTGTCAGGAGCCGTGTCCACCAGCTCGACGACGACGAAGTCTCCGATCCTGAGATCCCTCGCGTGGATCGGCGTCGTGGTGAACGTGTCGGTCAGATCCCTGGCCATCTCGTTGCGCTCGGACAGAACGAACTGCGTGTCGGTGGTGATGCGGATCTTGAGCACACGCCGCTGCCCATTGATCCAATACTCCTCGAGAGTCAAGGTGCCGGCGGAAGCGTCCACCATCAACACGGTGCCGGTGTGCCGGACGCCGACGGCGACCGGGACTGGGCGCGAAGGTTCCGCGCCAGATGGCCCTTCTCGCTTGGCGCCACCGCTCTTGGATTTCGGGATCTGCTGCTCTGTCTGACCCGGCTTGACTACCCTCGGCTTGGCAGAGCGGTCCGCAGGGACATCGCGGACGACCGCAGGTGGGAGTTGGGCGCCCACGGCCGCCGGCGGTGTGGAAGGCGCTGATTGCGCCGGCAGAGGCGCAGTCTGTGGGGCCCCCGAAGGGGTCTCAGATCGCGTCGCCGGCTCAGTGGAAGCCACCAGCGGCGGTGTCGGTTGTGGCGGACGGTCACCGATGGAGGGAACCGAGGGAACCCAATGACGGAACGCCAGCTCGAGCTCGGCGCGGCGATCGAGAACGACGAGGACCAGCACTGCCACCAGCATGACGCTTGCCGCTACTGCGAGAAGCTTGGCCGGGATCCGAGGGATCACCGAGCGGCGGAGCCGAGGCCGCCAGGTAATCGGGCGAGCGCGGCCCTTCTTCTGGAGATTCTCGAGCTCCTGCCGGCACTCCGCGCACTTCCTCAAATGGGCTTCCAACGGGACACTCTCCGTCAGGCCGATGTCCCCGTCGAGGAGCGCAGAGAAGCCCTCGTGAGCATCCTGGCAGTTCATGGCAGATGCCGCCTCCCCCAGGTTCTTCTAGCCGGGATTTCCGATATGGACCATTCTTCCCTGCCTCCTATGCTGCTCAGCGCGCCGCGCGCCCTCCAACCAGACAGTTCGCCCCTTCAGAATATCAGAATAGATGACAGGGGGTACTCGCGCTCCCTGCCGTGCTGAGGTGAGAACATTCTCTCGACGTTCCTTAGGCATAATGTCTATGTCGGCTATGCACCTATGGACACTCGCGTGCGGAGGATCGCGAGCTGCGCCGGTGCGGGCGCGGCAGCCGGAGGCGTCGGGCTGTGGCATCTACCGGGAAGCCTGTTTCGGTAGTGCCGGTGACGGGAAAACGTCGGGCCTACTTCGATGCTTCCGACGCGCTCCGCAGATCCTTGACGGCTTGGGCGGGGTCCTGGGCGCCGAAGACGGCTGTGCCGGCCACGAGGATGGTCGCGCCGGCCTGGGCCAGGGGGCCGGCCTTGTCGCGCGTGACGCCGCCGTCCACCGAGATCTCGACCGGCCGCGTGCCGACCAGGGTCTTGATCTGGCGCACCTTGGCGATGGAAGACGGGATGAAGGACTGGCCGCCGAATCCCGGGTTGACCGACATGACCAGGATGAGGTCGAGGTCGTCCAGCACCCATTCGATGGTTTCAGGTGCCGTCGAGGGGTTCAGCGCCACGCCCGCTTTGGCGCCCGCCTCCCTGATCTGGTGGAGCGTCCGGCTCAGGTGCGGGCAGGCCTCGACGTGGACGGTCACGAGGTCCGCGCCGGCGCGGACGAAGGTCTCGATGTAGCGCTCGGGCTCGACGATCATCAGGTGAACGTCGAGCGGCAGGCGCGTGCGCTTCCTGATGGACTCGATCACGGGCGGGCCGATGGTGATGTTGGGCACGAAGCGGCCGTCCATGACGTCCACGTGGAGCTGGTCGGCGCCGCCGGCCTCCACGCGGGCCACGGCCTCGCCCAGGGCGGCGAAATCGGCG
The DNA here is from genome assembly GCA_030647435.1 of Candidatus Rokuibacteriota bacterium. NCBI lineage: Bacteria > Candidatus Rokuibacteriota > Candidatus Rokuibacteriota bacterium. The sequence goes on along the minus strand of JAUSJX010000112.1, from coordinate 262 downwards.
GACAGAATGCTCGGCGCGATCTTCATCTGAAGACGACCTTACTCCATCGCCCCGGTACCAGCAAACTTCGGGCTGCCGAGATCGATATGCCGGGCCGGACTCAGTCCAGTTCCTTCGCGAGCGACTCCGGGAATTCGGTTGGCGGCTCCTCCTCGGGCTCGACCGCCAGCACGGCCAGGTCCAGGGCCGTGAGCTTCTCGCGGAGCGCGCTGCAGGCGCCGGCGATCTGGTCTTCGGGCAGGAGCATCCCCGCGATCTCCGA
>JAUSJX010000111.1 GCA_030647435.1 Candidatus Rokuibacteriota bacterium | reverse complement strand
GCCGAACCCGCGGGGAGCGCCCGGGGCAGCCTTACGATGCTCGGGATGCAGCTCGCCCACCAGGAGAGACGCCCGCTCGGAATATGTGAACTCGGTAAAGAGGACGGGCAGGCGTTTCTCGCGGAAGAGATCGAGGAGGGTGCGGATCCGGGGAATGATGTCACGGGCAGGCGGCACTTCCATCGCCTCGCCCGGGTCGAGAAAGCCGCGCTGCATGTCCACCACGACCAGCGCCGTCTTCCCCGGCACCAGCTTCAGAGCCTCTTCAAAAACTTCTGCGCGGTCCACTTTGGACCGTCGCCCGCGTTACCAGGCGGCTACAGAAAAGGCGTTCGGGATGTGGCGGATGGCCTTGACGCCGCCCTCGTCGTTCACCACCACCGCCACCACGTCGAAGCGGCAGGGTTGCTCGCGCAGGCGCTTGGACCGGAGGTAGCTCTGCGCCAGCTTGCCGAGCTTGTTCTGCTTGCGCGTGTGGACGCCGGCCTGGGGCGGTGGCGCGTTCTCGATGTCCTTGCGCGTCTTGACCTCGACGAAGACGAGGGTCTTGCCATGCTTCGCGACGAGATCGATCTCGCCGACGCGCGTGCGGACGTTCTTCTCGAGGATGGCGTACCCGCAGCGCGTCAGGAAGCGGGCCGCCTCCTCTTCACCCTTGATGCCTGTGGCTTTCCTCGTGTCAATCGGCACGGTTCACTCCTTGCCTTGCGCGGATCCGAACAGATCCGGTTGTGCGACGCCCGTAAAGCTCCGGCGGTGCAGGGGACACGGCCCGTGAGCCAGCAGCGCGGCCCTGTGGTCGGCAGTCGGGTAGCCCTTGTGCCGCCCGAAGCCGTACTGCGGGTACTCCCGGTCCGCCTCTGCCATCATTCTGTCCCTCGCCACCTTGGCTATGATCGATGCGGCGGCCACCGTGGCCGACCGCTGGTCTCCCCTGACCAGGTTGCGCTGCGGGCAGCGCAGCCCCTCGAGCTTCACGAAGTCCGTCAGCACCAGCTCCGGCTCGACATCGAGCGCCGCGAGCGCCCGCCCCATGGCCCGCCGCGTCGCCTCGAGCACGTTGACCCGGTCGATGGTCGCCGCGTCCACCAGCCCGACCGCCACCGCCATCGCGCGGGCGCGAATGGCGGCGTCCAGCTCCTCCCGACCGGCCCGCGTCAGCCGCTTCGAGTCGTCCACGCCGTCGATCCGCGTGCCCGGTTTCAACACCACCACCGCCGCCACCACCGGCCCCGCCAGCGGGCCCCGCCCCGCCTCGTCGAGCCCGGCGACACGCGTGAGGCCGCGCCGCCACGCCGCCAGCTCGAAGCGATAGGGCGCGCCCGTGGCCGATGTCTCCCGCTACTCCGACCCGCCCGAGGCCGGCACCTGGACGATGCGCTTCTCCTTCAGGCGCGCCGCCTTGCCGGCGAGGTCCCGCAGGTAGTAGAGCTTCGAGCGCCGCACGGTAGCGCGCTTCATCACCTGGATCTTGTCGATCCGCGGCGAGTGCAGCGGGAATGTGCGCTCCACCCCCACGCCGTACGAGATGCGCCGCACGGTGAACGAGGCGCTGACCCCGTCGCCGCGCTTGCGGATCACCACGCCTTCGAAGACCTGGATCCGCTCCTTCTCGCCCTCGATCACCTTGACCGACACCCGGACCGTGTCGCCGGGCGCGAGGCCCGCCCGGTCCTTCTTCAGCTGTCCCGCTTCGACGATGCGAATGGCTTGCATGATTCGTGGCTCCTTACTCGATATAGTCCTCGGGCGGCCGGCCCTGGCTGAAGCCCGCCACCCACTTCTGCTCTTCAGGCGAGAGTTCCGCCGTCTCCAGCAGATCCCGCCGACGCTGCCACGTCCGCCAGACGGACATGACGCGCTTCCACCGTTCGATCCGGGCGTGGTCACCCGAGCGCAGCACTTCCGGCACGGCCCACTCCCTGAACACCTCGGGGCGCGTGTACTGCGGATGCTCGAGCAGCCCCCGCGAGAACGAATCCCGCGCCGGCGCTCCCTCGTCACCCAAGGCGCCGGGCAGGAGCCGTGTCACCGCTTCGCTGACCACCAGCGCCGCCGCCTCGCCGCCCGACAGCACGTAGTCGCCGATGGACAGCTCCTCGTCTACCAGGCGCTCGCGCACCCGCTCGTCCACGCCCTCGTAGCGCCCGCACACCAGCACCAGGTGAGGCAGCGTGGCGTACTCGGCCGCCACCTCTTGCGTGAACCGGCGCCCCGCCGGGTCGAGCAGAATGACACGCGCTCCCGGCGCCCTGAGCGTCTCGATGCACGCCGCGAGCGGCTCGGGCTTCATGATCATCCCGCCGCCGCCCCCGAAGGGCGTGTCGTCGGTCACGCGGTGCTTCCCCGGGGCGGAGTCGCGCAGGTTATGGACGCGGATGTCCACGATCCCGCGCGTGCGCGCGCGACCGACGATGGAGTCGCTGAGCGCCGGCTCCACCATCCCGGGGAACAGCGTGACGATGTCGATTCTCACAGCTCCAGGAGCCCCTCCGGCGGGTCGATGACGATCCGCCGCTCCGCCACGTTCACTTCCACCACGATCTCGGGCACCGCCGGCACCAGGTGCTCGCGGCCGCCGTCGGCCACCACCCACAGCGGCTGACCTTCGCTGCCCTCCACCCGCACGAACTCTCCGACGCGCCGCCCGTCACGCGTCTCCACCGCGGCGCCGGCCATCTCCCAGGGGTAAAAGTGCCCCTCGGGCGCGGGCAGCACGTCCTCCTGCGCTACCGCGAGCAGCCGTCCCGTGAACCGCCGGGCGTCTTCCGGCGAGGTCACGCCCTCCATCCTGACCAGCACCGTCTGCCCCTCGAAGCGGCAGGAGGCGATGCGGCAGGGCTCCCGCCGGTCGGGCACGGGCTCCCACAGCACGCACTCGGAGAGAGCCCTGAAGCGCTCCTTCGGGTGATCCGTGAGCGGCTTGACGCGCACCTCGCCCTGGAGCCCCCAGGGCCGGAGCACCTCTCCCACCGCGACGAGTGCCCCGGGCGCCACCCGTCGCTACGCCTTGGCGGCCTTCGCGGCGTGCGCCAGGAGGTGCTTCACGGTGTTCGACGGCTGAGCGCCCTTCTTGATCCACTCCGCCGCCTTCTCCGTGGAGATCTTGATAGTGGGCGGCTTGGTCAGCGGGTTGTAGTGCCCGATGACCTCGATGAAGCGCCCGTCGCGCGCCGCGCGCGAGTCGGCCACCACCACGCGGTAGGCCGGCTTCCGTGTCGTCCCGGTCCTTCTCAGTCGGATGTGTACCGCCACCTGTTCACCTCTTTCGTGTGGTTATCGAGGCCATGCCTGTTATCGAGCCAAGCCTGTTATCGGGCCACGCCTGTTACCTGGGCAGAAACGGCATGGCGCCCTTGAACTTGCCCATGCGCCCTTCCATCTGCTTGAGGCCTTTCATCATCTGCTTGAGCTGCGCGTACTGCTTCAGCAGCCGGTTGACGTCGGCGACCTGGGTGCCGCTGCCCTTGGCGATCCGCGCGCGCCGGCTGCCGTTAATGATCGTCGGCTTAACGCGCTCGTCCGGCGTCATCGAGCCGATGATCGCCTCGAAGCGCTTGAGATCCTTTTCCTCGCCCTTGAGCTCCTTCGGGAGACCCTTGGAACCCTTGAACATCGGCAGCATGTCCATGATCTGCCCGAGCGGCCCCATGGAGCGGAGCTGCTTCAACTGGGTGGCGAAGTCCTCGAGGGAGAAGCTCTCCTCGCGGATCTTCCGCGCCATCTCCTCGGCCTGGGAGGCATCCACGTGCGCCTGGGCCTTCTCGACCAGCGAGAGCACGTCGCCCATGCCGAGGATGCGCTGGGCCAACCGGTCGGGGTGGAAGGGCTCCAGCGCGTCCGTCTTCTCGCCGACGCCCACGAACGCGATCGGCCGCCCGGTCACCTCCCGCACCGACAGGGCCGCGCCGCCGCGCGCGTCGCCGTCCATCTTGGTCAGCACCACCGCGTCGATGCCCACCGCGGCGTTGAACTTCTCCGCGACCGTCAGCGCGTCCTGGCCCGTCATCGCGTCCACCACGAGCAGCACGTGGTGCGGTGCCACGTCCTTCTTGATCACCCGGAGCTCGTCCAGCATCTCCTCGTCGATGTGCAGCCGCCCCGCCGTGTCGAGGATGAGCGGCGAGAGCCCGCGCTGGGCCGCTTCGTCGCGCGCCGCGCGGCAGATGGCCGCGGGCTTCTGCGTCTCCTCGCCCAGCACGGGGATCCCGAGCTCCTTGCCCAGGCGGCGGAGCTGCTCGATGGCGGCCGGGCGGTAGACGTCGGCCGAGGCCAGGATCGGGTGCTGCCCCTGCTTCTGGAAATGCCGCGCGAGCTTGGCGGCCGAGGTGGTCTTGCCCGAGCCCTGGAGACCGACCAGCATGATGACCGTGGGCGGATGAGACGCCATCGCCAGGCGATGCCCCGAGCCGCCGAGCAGCTCGACCAGCTCGTCGCGCACCACCTTGACTACCTGCTGCCCCGGCGTGAGCGATGTGAGCACGTCCTGGCCCACGGCCTTGACGCGTACGCGCTCGATGAAGCCCTTGACGACCTTGAAATTGACGTCGGCTTCGAGGAGAGCCACGCGCACCTCGCGCAGGGCCTCCTGGATATTCTCCTCCGTCAGCCGGCCGTAGCCACGGAGCCGGTCGAAAATACCCGTGAGGCGCGAGGTAAGACTGTCGAGCATGGGGTCGCCCTGAAGTAGCCTTCAGGAAACGCCAAAGGATACTGATGGAGAGGGGAAAAGTCAAGACTACTTCAATACTTCCGAAGCACTCCTCAAATCCTTGGGGGCCTGGCCGGGGTCGGCTTGTCCCCCTGATACGGCCGTTGACGGGGCTCTCGGCCAGCCGCCGGCCGAACAAGGCCCTTATCTGGCGCACCTTTGGGTAGGCGTCGAAGGCCCAGCCCCACGCCGGCCTTGGCCCCCGTGAACGGCTCCCGCCCTTTGCGCCGGGGCTCCGGTTTGACCTCGCACCCGCGCTCTGTCAGGATCGGCGCGAAATGCCACGGTTCATCTGATCACCATGCCTCCTTCCGGCGTCCTCGGTCTTCTCCTCACCTTGGCCGGAATCCTCCTCCTGTTCGCCTTTGGGATGCCGTACCGCCTCCGAACGGGAGGCACGGTCAGCGCGGCACGCAAGTACGCCCTTCTCGGTTGGGCCGGCTTGGGCCTCATCGTAGCCGGGAGCCTGCTCCAGGCGTACCCGGGAGGGAGAGCGCCCGAACCCAGGCGCGACTTCGTCATTCGACAGCAGTCGGTTGCGCCCTTGCTTCCGCGCATCTGCGCCGAGACTGAGAGGCTCAAAGGGGAGCGGACCTGCTACAGGGATGAATGGAACGATCCGATCAAGGCGCTGGCCGCGAAGACGATGGGGCAGGAGGCCAAGGCAATCAACGGTGACTCGGAGGTGGAGTTTCCGGCGGATTCGATCGTGATCTATCCGGACGAGGGGAGCCGGGTTCTTTTCGAAGGGTGTAGAGCCCACGCCTGTCCGACGGCGAACGTCTACTTTCTTGTCACGCCTGACGGCACGGGCATGGACATCCTGTGGGGCTCGGAGCGCGGCGTGAGAGCGCTTGGACCAAACGCCGAGTTGTTGTCGGAGCGGAAGGTCTATGAGCGCCTCCAGGAGATCAAGTGCCGGAAGATGTATCCCAATCTCAATCCTTGCAAGCTTCGCTGAGGGGCGGGCGCTGATCGAGCCGCTTACGTCATCCTTGACCCTCTGGCGGCCTGCGGCTAAGCTCGCCGCTACTGTTCGATCGTTCCCGTCCCGGCTCGCTCGGAGGCCCTCGGATGAAGCGTTCCACCCAGCTCGGTGACCCCCAACCGATGCTGGCCGCCATCGCAAAGACGGCGGCCCGCCTCTGCGAGGCCAACGACGCCCTGATTCTCCTCGTCGAGGGCGACCAGTCGCGGCTGGTCGGGAGGTACGGGCGGCTTCGGGCGCTCCGGAAGCTGGGTGAGGTGAATCCGCTCACTCTCGACACGGTTTCGCACCGTGCGATTCTCGAACGGCGGACGATCCACGTCCGTGACCTCACCAAGACCGCCCGGGCCGGGTTCGTGGATAGCAGGGCGGCCCTGACTCCCCTTGGCGTGAGAACCGTGCTCGCGACGCCGCTCCTGCGCGACGGCGTCGCGATCGGGGCGATCGCCATTCGCCGCACCAAGGTGCGCCCCTTCACGCCCAAGCAGATCGCCCTGCTCAAGACCTTCGCCGATCAGGCCGCCATCGCCATCGAGAACGCCCGCCTGTCTCAGACGTTGGAGGCGCGCAACGCGGACCTAAGCGAGGCGCTGGAGCAGCAGACGGCGACGAGCGAGATCTTGCGGGTGATCAGCAGCTCTCCGACAGACGTGCAGCCGGTGTTCGACACCGTGGCGGAGAGTGCCGCCCGCCTCTGCGAGGCCCAGGACGCCAGCATCCTCCGCCGCGACGGCGACCGGCTCCTGCTCGTCGCCCATCACGGTCCGATCCCCTTTGGTCCCGTCGGCGAGACCTCTCTCCCGGTCGTCCGCGGGACGGTCAATGGTCGCTCGGTGCTCGACGCGCGGACCATCCATGTGGCTGACCTCCAGGCCGAGGTCGATCAGTTCCCAGAGGGCAGCGAGGTCGCACGGCACTTTGGCCACCGGACGGCGCTGAGCGTTCCGTTGATGCGAGGAAGCGTGGCCATCGGCTCGATCAGCCTCCGCCGCGCCGAGGTTCAGCCTTTCACTGAGAGGCAGGTCGCCCTGCTCCAGACCTTCGCCAACCAGGCCGTCATCGCCATCGAGAACGCCCGCCTGTTCAAGGAACTGCAAACCCGCAACGGCGAGCTGACCGAGGCGCTGGAGCAGCAGACGGCGACGAGCGAGATCCTGCGGGTGATCTCAAGCTCGCACACGAGCCTGGAGCCGGTGTTCAGCGCGATCTTGTCGAATGCGACGACACTCTGCGAGGCTAACCTTGCCGCGCTGTGGCGCTACGACGGCGAGTACCTTGTCCACGGCGCCGCGCACAACGCGTCGCCCGAGTTCGTGGAATTCATCAAGCGCAATCCCCAGCGGCCGAGTCCGGAGGGCCCCGCCCGTCGGGCTGCATTCGAGCGCCGCCCCGTCCACGTCGTCGACCTTCTGTCGGACCCGTCGTTTAAGTCGCGAACTCTCCTTCTGACCGAGCAGGCGCGGACGGTGCTGGCAATACCGCTCCTCCGCGAGCGCGCGCTCGTGGGGGTCATCATCCTGTGGCGGCGCGAGGTACGAGCGTTCACGGGCAGGCAGATCGCTCTCGTCCAGACCTTCGCCGACCAGGCCGTGATCGCGATCGAGAACGTGCGCCTGTTCAAGGAGCTGGAGGCACGCAACCGCGATCTCACTGTCGCCCTCGAGCAGCAGACGGCGACGAGCGAGATCCTTCGCGTGATCAGCCAGTCGCGGACCGATGTGCAGCCGGTCTTCGACACGATCGTCAGAAGCGCCGTGAGGTTGTGCGACGGCCTCTTCAGCGGGCTCTTGCAGTTCGACGGCGAGCTGATTCATTTTGTCGCCCATCACAACCACACCCCCGAAGCCCTTGAGGAGCTGCATCGCATATATCCTGCGCGCCCAACCCGGGCGCTGTTGCCAGGACGGGCGATCCTCGATCGCGCGGTTGTCCACATACCCGATATCGACCTAGATCCGGAGTTCCAGTATCAAGCGCTGTCCCGCGCGATCGGCTTTCGAAGCGGCCTCTGGGTGCCAATGCTGCGGGAAGGCACTCCCATCGGCGTCATCGTGGTGGCGCGCGCCGAGCCCGGGCCGTTCTCGGACAACGAGATCGAGCTGCTGAAGACCTTCGCGGACCAGGCGGTCATCGCCGTCGAGAACGTGCGCCTGTTCAAGGAGCTGCAGGCGCGGACCGGCGAGCTGACCCGCTCCGTCGAGCAGTTGACGGCGCTGGGCGAGGTCAGTCAGGCCCTCAGCTCGACACTCGACGTCGAGACAGTGCTCAACACGATCGTCTCCCACGCCAGCCAGCTGGCCGGCGCGGCCGGCTGCTCGATCTACGAGTACGATGAAAGCGCCGAGCAGTTTGAGCTGCGCGCGACCCACAACGACGACACGGAGTTTGTCGAGGCCCTCCGGGCGGTGCCTCTCCGGAAGGGCGAAGGGCTCATGGGGCGGGCGGCCGAGATGCGCGAGCCTGTCCAGATCCCCGACATCACCCAGCCCGGGGCCTACCAGAGCAGCGTCCGGGACACGCTCATCCGGTTCGGTTACCGGGCGCTCCTCTCCGTGCCCCTGCTCCGCGAAGACCAGATCATCGGCAGCCTGTCCTTCAACCGGAAGGCGCCGGGAGAGTTCCCTCCCGAGGTCATCGACGTCCTGAGAACTTTCGCCACGCAGTCGGCGTTGGCCATCCAGAACGCCCGGCTCTTCCGGGAGATCGCGGACAAGAGCCGGCAGCTCGAGGTCGCGAGCCGTCACAAGTCCGAGTTTTTGGCGAACATGTCGCACGAGCTGCGTACGCCCCTCAACGCGATCATCGGCTTCTCCGAGGTGCTGAACGAGCGCATGTTCGGCGAGCTGAACCCGAAGCAGGAAGAGTATCTGAAGGATATCCACGCCTCCGGACAGCACCTGCTGTCCCTGATCAACGACATCCTCGATCTCTCGAAGGTCGAGGCGGGGCGGATGGAGCTGGAGCTGACGGACTTCGACCTTCCCGCGGCAGTGGACAACGCCGTGACGCTTGTCCGGGAACGGGCCAGTCGAAAAGGCATCACGGTGCGAATTGCCGTCGAGGAGCAGGTCGGCACGATTCGGGGGGACGAGCGGAAGATCCGGCAGGTGCTCTTGAACTTATTGTCGAACGCGATCAAGTTCACGCCCGAGGGCGGCCGGATCGAGGTCGGGGCCGCGCTCAGGGACGGGGCCGTCGAGGTGTCGGTCAGCGACACGGGGGTCGGCATCGCGCCCGAGGACCAGGAGGCGGTGTTCGAGGAGTTCCGGCAGGTGGGGGCCAGCGCCGCGAAGCAGGAGGGGACGGGGCTCGGGCTCGCCCTCTGCCGGAAGTTCGTCGAGCTCCACGGCGGCAAGATTTGGGTCACCAGCGCGGTCGGGGCAGGCTCGACGTTTACGTTTCGCCTTCCCACCTAGTATCGGGGTCAGGTCTTGCATTCATACATTGCCTGCAGCCCCGCCCGCGACGGGCAATCATCTGCGGCAACCAGATGTCGCATTGCAAGACCTGACCCCTAGAATTCCTAGAATTCCACTTCCGGTTCGGCGGATTCCGCGAGGCGGGCTTCAGTGCGGCGGTGCTGCCAGAGCGCGAGCGCGACCGAGAGGACGGACAGCCCGAGCATCACCCCCGAGATCGGCCGCGTGATGAAGAGCCACGGGTCGGCGTCGGTCATGATCGCCCGAATCAGGTTGATCTCGATCTGGTCGCCCAGGATGACGCCGAGGATGAACGGCGCCAGGGGAAACCCGAACTTGACGAAGAGGTAGCCGATCACCCCGAAGAGGAGAAGCGCGTAGACGTTTTCCATGGTGTTGTTGAGGGCATAGGCGCCGATGATGCACAGGACCAGGATGATAGGGATCAGGATGGCCTTCGACACCTGTACGATCCGGAGATAGACGTGCGCCAGGAGCCACTGGAGGACGATCATGACCGGGTGGGCGAGGATGTACGCGGCGAAGATCCCGTACGCCAGGTGCGGCTCTTGAACGATGAACAGCGGGCCCGGCTGGATGCCGTGGATGATCATCGCGCCGAGCATCACTGCCGTCACGGCATCCCCCGGGATGCCGAAGGCCATGATCGTCACCAGCGACCCGGCGACGTTGGCGTTGTTGGACGCTTCGGCGGCGATGATTCCCTCAGGGATTCCCGTGCCGAACTTTTCGGGATGCTTGGAGAATTTCTTGGCCTGGTCGTACGCCATGACGTTCGCCGCGCTTCCGCCGATCGCAGGCAGCACGCCGATCCACAGGCCGATCAGCGTCGACCACAGCAGGAGGAAGGGCCGCCTGAGGATTTCCCAGATGATCGCGAGGTGGGAGACGGCGAGACTCGACGTCTGTACCTGCACCTGCGGCCCCCCGTCGCCCATCTTTTCGAGATCGGTCATGATTTGGGCGAACGCGAAGATGCCGATCAGGACGGGCAGGAACTGGAAGCCGCCGCGCAGGAACTCGGACCCCATGGTCAGGCGGGGCACTGCCATGATGGGATCCGCGCCGATGACCGTCACGATCAACCCGAGGGCGCCCGAGAGAAAACCCTTCAGCAGGGACCGCTCGGTGAGCCCCGCCACCATGGCCAGGGCGAAGATGAAGAGCGAGAAGTATTCCCACGGCCCGAACCGGAGGGCGAAGCGGGCCAGGGGTTCGGTGGTGAGGATCAGGAAGAAGGCCCCGAGAAGCCCCCCGATGAACGACGCCCAGGTGCCCAGCCAGACGGCCCGCCCCGGCTCGCCCCGGCGCGCCATGGGGAAGCCGTCGAACGTCGTCGCGACCGCCGAGGGGGTGCCTGGAATCCCGATCAGGCTTGCCGTGACGAGCCCGCCCGACTCGCCCCCCACGTACACCCCCACCATCGCCGCGAGCCCGGCAAGGGGGTCGAGGCCGAAGGTGAACGGCAGCACGATGATGATGGTCATCGTGATCGTCACCCCCGGCAGGGCGCCTCCAATGAGGCCCGCCAGCGTCCCGATCGTGAGCGGGATCAGGTACTGGAGGTGGAGCACGTCACCGAGACTGCCGAGGAGCGACGCGAACATCCCTCAGAACCCGCTCAGCCGGCCGCGCGGCAGCAGCACGGACAGGTAGCCCTCGAACACGTAGTAGGTGGCAAGGGTTGTCACGAGGGCGACGGCGACAACGAGTCCCCAGCGGCGACCGCGCGGCCGCTCGAGCGCGGCCTGGAGCCCGCCCACGAACAGGAAGGTCGCAACGCGATAGCCGAGGGAAGGCAGAACCGCCACGTACGCCCCGAAGATCGCGAACGTCAGGATCACAAAGCCGTACCGCACCGGCGCAGGCCGCGCCGCCTTGCGGCGACGCACGAGATAGGACACGACCAGCGCGGCGCTCAGGAGCGCCGTGATCGTGAGGAGGATGCGCGGGTAGAAGGCGGGGCCGATGGGGACGAGGGCCGGATGCGGAAGCCCGCGGGTCAGGGCGAGGAACCAGAGACTCCCTCCGAGGCAGACCAGCCCGGCGACGCCGTCGCGACTGAGCACTCCGGCCCTAGCGCTTCAGCAACCCCAGGTCCCTGGCGAGCTCCTTGTTGACGGCATCGTTCTGCTTCAGGAACTCGCCGTACGCCTTCCTGTCCAGGTAGCGGACATCGGTGCCCTGCTTCTTCATCGAGTCCGCGAAGGCGGGGTCCTTTGCCGCCTGGGCGCAGGCCCCCTCCAGCTTCGCCAGCACGTCGGCCGGCGTCCCCTTCGGCACCGTGATCCCGCGGGACACCGAGTAGACCACGTTTACCCCCAGCTCCTTCAGCGTGGGGACGGTGGGGATCTCCGGGTCGCGCTTCTCGGTGGCGATCGCAAGGAACTTGAGCTGGCCGGCCTCCACCTTGCCCCGCTGCGTCAGGTTGCCGTCGGTCAGGTCGATGTGTCCGCCGAGGATCGCGTTCATCCGGGGCGCCAGCCCTTCATATGACACGTACTTGAACTTGATCTTCGCGTCCTTCTCGATGAGCGCGGGGAAGAAGTGGCTGGTAGAGCCGAGCGTGGCCCCGACCGTGATCGTGCCGGGGCGCGTCCTGGCATCGCTCAGGAGCTCCTGCCAGGAGGACCACTTGGTCTTTGGGCTGGCCGTGAGCACCGACGGCGTGGCCGTGATGAGGCAGATCGGCTCGAAGTCGGTATAGTTCACGTCGGAGACGCCGGTATAGTAGGTCGAGTGGATGTAGTCGTGAATCGCGTACAGCGTGTAGCCGTCGGGCGGCGAGTTCTTGGCCTCCCGGGCCCCCACCGTGCCCGAGGCGCCCGTCACGTTCGCAATGACCACGGTCGCTCCGAGGTGCTTCTGAAGCGCCTGGCCGAATGGGCGGAAGATGTTGTCGGTGTCCCCGCCGGCGGCCCACGGCACGATCAGCTTCACGGGCCGGTCGGGGTAGGCGGCCAGGACGAGGGAAGCGGCCGACCCGGCCAGGACGAGCGCGAGCAGCAGCACGAAGGCCTTCTTCATTGGTGATCCTCCAAGGGGAATGGGTCGATGGCGCCCCATGCTAGCAACCCGGCCCGGGTGAAATCAAGACCGATCAGGCCATCCGGTACTTCTTCTCCGCGTCGGCGGTCAGGGTGATCCCGTGGCCCGGCCGGTCGGAGATCCGGAACGCGCCGTCCTCGCACTTCGGCATGCCTTCGAAAAGGTCGGCCGGGACCCAGTCGATCCACTCCACGAGGAACGCGTTGGGCAGGGCGGCCGCGACGTGCAGGGACAGCTCGTGCACGACGTGGGGCGATACGGTGACCTGGTGGGCGGCGGCCAGCTGGCCGATGCGCATCGTCTCGGTGAAGCCGTTGGCGCGGCAGACGTCCGGCATCAGGTAGCGGGCGGCCCGCCGCTCTATTAACTCGCGGAACTCGAAGCGCGTGTAGTTGTTTTCACCGGTGGCGACCGGGATCCGGATGGCCCTCGCCACCTCCGCGCAGGCCGCGGGGTCGTCGGCCAGGGCCGGCTCCTCGTACCAGACGAGATCGAGGTCCTCGAGCAGCTGGGCCTGGCGGATCGCGCTCTGCACGTCGAGCTTCTGGTTGACGTCGACCATCATCCGCACGCCGTCGCCGAGCGCCTTGCGCACCGCCTCCACGCGCCGGCGGTTCACGCGCGGGTCCGGGTGGTGGACCTTCATCTTGTAGTAGCGACAGCCCGCGGCCGCGTACCGCGTGCCTTCGCCGATGAGATCTTCGATCGAATACGAGCCCCAGCCGCCGCTGCCGTACGCGGCCACGCGGTCCGTCGTCGCGCCCCACAGCTTGGCGAGCGGAAGGCCGGCCGTCTTGGCGGCGAAATCCCAGAGCGCGATGTCGAGCGCGGAGAGCGCATAGCCGGCGATGCCCACGCGGCGGATGCCGCGGTCCGCGCGGTACATCTTGTCCCAGAGCCGGCCGACCAGCAGCGGGTCCTCGCCGATCAGCAGCGTCGCGAGGCGGCGGGCGTAGGCTTCCACGGCTTCCGAGCCGCTGCCGCCGAACACGAGCGAATAGCCCAGCCCCTCGGGGCCGGAATCGCTGCGGATGCGGGTCACGACCAGGCGATGCTCGGGCAGGTCCAGCGCGATAGGCGTGACGGTCGGGACGCGCAGCGTGAACGTGTCGATGGCCGTGATTTTCATGGGTGCTTTTCCTCCCGCGATCAGCCCTGCATGAACGCGTTCAACTCGGGCGTCGTCAGGGAGCTGTCGAGATAGCCGAATGTGCTCTTGAAGCCCTTCTCGAGATCGGCGGAGACGGGCAGATCGGTGGCCGCCACGATGGCCCGGGCGTGCGCCAGCGCCTCCTCGCGCGTCACCTTGCCGTCGCGCCGGCCGAGGATGCCGGCGGAGGCGCCGCTCGAGGTGGCCAGCGCCTCGAAGCCGAGCCCGGCCAGGACGTGCGCCGAGCCCGCATCCCACGGATTGGGAATCGCGAATGCGCCCGGAGCCTCGTGCAGCGCCCGGAAGCGCGCGGCCTTCTCACTCTGACTCGTCGCCATGAAGTTCCTCCGTCCCGGGAGCATACAGAACGGGGTCAGGTCTTGCAATCCGACATCAGGCCCCATCACGGTCGGACGACGAAGGCCCCTTTGGCGAACATCGCATTGTGGCCCCAGCCGCAGGTGCCGGCGCCATCCATGCCCGAGTCCACGCAGATCACGTCGAAGGCGCCGACCTTCTTGGCGGTGAAGGTAACGGACTTGATCGAAGGGTCGCCCTGGCTCACGGCCTCGCGGAGCGTGGCAGGGCCGTTCTCCCTGAAGGGCCGCCCGCGCAGCACCGAGGCCACGTCGGTGGCCATATACACGGGGTGGGCGGCGATGCCCACGATATGCTCCACGTTGCCCAGGGCCAGATCCTCGTACAGCTTGCGGCGGATCGCGGGATCGGCCGCCGGCAGGCCGCCGATCGCCCGCTTCATGGAGCGCTCGACATACTGGCGGAAGACGGCCTCCGGCAGCGCGTGCGCCGGCACGATGTGCAGCGTGACGGCCTCGCCCGCCTTGACCTCGACCGTCTCGATCTCGTTGAGGTCGCGGTCGTAGAAGGCGAAGCCGTACTGGTAGGGCACCACGTAGAAGACCGCGCCGGTCCCCGCGCGCTGCGGGAACCCGAGCGGAAGCCGGCCGAGGAATGCGAGGCCGGCCGCGACGCTGAGCGCTGTGAGCGCGAGGAGCGCCGCCGCGGTGGCCAACGGAAGCCGACGGCCGGTCAGAGGAGCCCGATCCCGAGCGTCCACAGGCTCATCAGCGTCAGGACCAGGCTCAGCCCCGCCATCGGCACCCAGGCCGCAAGGGCGGCCCTGCGGTCGCCGAAGAGGCGCTCCGAGATGCGCCACAGCGCGTAGAGGCTCCACACGAGGCCGCCCAGGACGAGCGCGCTTTGCAGCGCATACACGCTCTCCGGCCCCAGCAGATGCATCACGGTCACCCGGCCGGGCACGACGCGGTTCAGCGGGAAGTCCAGCGCCAGCGCCCGGGTCGCATCCACGAGCGGGCCCCAGGTCCGGAGCGCGTGGTCAAGGAGATCCGCCATCATCTTGAACAGCGCCATGGGGATGAGGGCGTAGGCGAAGCTTGCGAAGAGCGCCCCCGCAGTCGGCACCGCTTGACGCACGGAGAGCCGGGCCAGCGCGCTGAAGCCCCAGACGAGTCCCAGGCCCAGGCCTATGCCGAGGGCAAAGAGCAGGCCCACCGCCGCCAGGCGCGGGAAGTCATTGGGCGGCGCGCCCGCCGGCAAGAGGCCGGCCAGCGCCCGCCGCAGGCCCGGGAGCAGGAGGAGCAGCACGAGCGGCAGGACGGTGGTCAGCCCAACGATCACCGCGGCCGCGACGGCCCCGTCGGCCTGCGGGCGCCGCATGGCCCAGAGGTCGCGCCCCGGCGGCCTGAAGCGGAGCGCGATATTGTCGTGTGGGCAGCCCTTGATGCATTCGGTGCAGAGGATGCAGTGGAGGTTGGTGTCCATGGCCCCGCCGGGGAACTCGCCCATGGGACAGCCGTACTGCCGGTCATTTCCCCTGAAGCAGTCCTTGGTCGCGCACTGGCTCCGGCACGTACCCGCCTCCCGGCGCCGCAGCTCCACTACGGAGAAGAGCGAGCAGAGGCCGATGAACGCGGTCAGCGGGCAGACGTAGCGGCAGAAGGCCCGCCGCTCGAAGAAAAGATTAATCCACGCGGCGCCCAGTGCGATGACCACGATGAGGCCTGCCGTCATCCGCGGGCTGTTCGACATGCCGTAGCCGTTGTCGAGCCAGACGAAGACGATGAACAGCGTGGTGGCGAGCCCCATGTTCCTGAGCGGCTTCGGCCAGCGGAAGTGGTAGCCGGCCGTATAGGGCACCCGCCGCCAGAAGCTCAGCCGCTGCACCCACTCGCCCAGGGCGCCGAGCGGGCAGACCAGGCACCAGGCGCGGCCAAGCGCGACGAAGGACAGAAGCAAGGCGCCCCACCAGACCACCCAGGTGAACACGGTGCCGAAGTTGAAGCTGGGGTGCTCGATGCCGACGGCCGTCGAGAGCAGGATCACCCCCCCGACCGCCGCCGTCGGAAGGATGACAAGAAACTGAAAGGCCCGCAGCCCCACGAGGCGCCGGATCGGCGCCAACCGAAGGAGATCGCCCCTGGGTGCCCGCGGTCCTACGCCGGCCGGCCCGCTCATGCCCGCGCGCTCCGCCCCGTGCGGGCCCAGGCTCCGAATCCAACCGCCGCGGCGGCGCTCAGCACTGAGGCGATCCACGGCAGCCGCGAAGGCGGCGCCGGCGGCGGGGCCCCGACCACCAGCCGCGCCTTCATGGACGGATGGCCGATGCCGCAGAAGACACTGCAGTGGATGGGGTAGATGCCCTCGGGCAGGTCAACCTTCACCGCCGGGGAACGCATGTCCCGGCCTGGGGCGAGCTGGAGATTGAGGCCCAGCTCATTGATGGCGAAGCCGTGCTGCAGGTCTTCGCTCCGCACGATGAACTGCACCGTCTCGCCGGGTGCGACGCGGATGACATTCGGGCTGAATCCCCAGGTGTGCCCGTATATCGTCACCTGGCGCACTCCGTCGCGAGTGACGTCGTCGCCCGCCGGGATTACGCCCGCGAGCCCATAGGCCGCCCAGACCACCGCCGCCCCCAGCGCCGCCACCGCCGCCACCGTGAGCCCGAGCGAGCGCGCCATCCTCCGCTCCACGTCTAGGAGACCTCAGCGAGCCCCAGCTCGGCCCAGATCCGCCGCTTGATCGCGGAGAACTCCGGCGACAGCCGCAGCTCGAGCGGCCGCGGCCGCGGGAGCGGCACGGCCACTTCCGCCTTGACGCGGCCCGGCCGCGGCGAGAACACGAGCACGCGGTCGGCCAGGCAGATGGCCTCCTCCACGTCGTGGGTGACCAGCACGACGGTCTTGAGGCGCTTCTCCCACAGCCGGTGGAGCTCGTCCTGCATCTGCCCGCGGGTCTGGGCATCGAGAGAGCCGAAGGGCTCGTCCATGAGCAGGATGGACGGGTCCGTGGCGAGGACGCGCGCCACCTCGACCATCTTGGACATGCCCGCCGACAGCTCGCCCGGATAGGCCCGCTCGTATCCCTGGAGACCGATGAGCCGGATGAGCTCCGCGGCGACTGCCGCGCGCTCCGTGGGCGGCGCGCCCTTGGCCCGCAGCCCGAACTCCAGGTTGTCCTGCACCGTCATCCACGGGAAGATCGCGTCCTCCTGAAAGACGAACCCGCGCTCGGCCCCCGGCGCGCGCACGGGGCTTCCATCGCAGAGCACGATCCCTCGCGTCGGTGTGAGAAACCCGGCCACGATGCGGAGGAACGTGGTCTTGCCGCAGCCCACGGGTCCGACGACGGCGAGGAACTCATTGTCGTGCACGACCAGCGTGAGCCCGTCGAGCGCGTGGGTACGCGTGCGCCCCTCATACACGTAGGCGACATCGTCGACCTGGAGCCGGACCTTCCGGGGCTGGTTCCTAGGCATACCGCCTCCTCATCCAGCGGGTCGCCCAGCGGTAGGCGGCCAGCGTGAGCCCGTCCGAGACCAGGACGAGCAGGGCGATGGCGGCGAGCGCGATCACGATGGTCGGCACGCGCGGGTAGGCGCCGGCGAGTGCCAGAAGATAGCCGAGGCTGGGCATGGAGGGCTTGATCAGCTCCGCCGCGATGACCGTGACCCAGCCGAGCGCGATGGCGATGCGCAGGCTCGCCAGGATCTGCGGCAGCGCGGCGGGGAGGACGATGCGCCGGAGCACGAGGCTCCGCGGCGCCGCCAGGGCCGCGGCCACGTCCCAGTACACGGCCGGGATACCGCGCACTCCCTGATAGGCGCCCTGCAGCGTCACCACGGCCACCGCCGTCGCGATCAGCCCGATCTTGGCGGCCTCGCCCAGGCCGAACCACAGCACGTAGAGCGGCAGCAGGGCGAGGGCGGGGGTGAACCGGAGAAGGACGACCCACGGGTCGAGCGCATACTCGAACCCGGCCGCCCACCCCATGGCCAAGCCCAGGGCGATGCCGACGACCGATCCCAGAAGCAGCCCGGCCAGGACCCGCCCCGTGCTGACGGCGGCCCCTTTCAGAAGGATGCCCGCCTGCACCAGGAACACGCCCTCCTCCACGAGCGAAGAGTAGGTGGGAAGGAGCTCCACACCCTCGATGTCGTGCATCACCAGGAACACCCTCGTCGGGAGACGGCCGCTGGCGATCTGCGCGGCCAAGCCGTACAGCGCGAGCAAAGCCAGGAGCCCCACGAGCCCCCGCCTCACGCGAATCGAGCGCAGCGCGGCTACCACGCCCGCCGCCTCCTGGCCCAGAACGTCACACGGTCGCTCACGATCCGGGCCGCCGTGTCCATCAGGTATCCCGCTGCCGCGAGCCCCAGGATGCCGACGACGATCACGGCGGGGTCCACTCCGATCTGCAGCCGGGAGGACCAGAGCCCGCCGCCCACGAGCAGGTGGCCGATGCCGTCGTCCCCCATCAGCATCTCGACGCCGACCGTGGTCATCCACGCGATGATGAGCGAGTAGCGCAGGGCGGAGAGCACGGCGGGACTCGCGGCCGGCAGGACCACCCGGGCGAACAGCAGCCGGCCGCCGGCGCCGAGCGAGCGCGCCGCGCGCACGTACACGTCGGCCAAATCGCGGACGCCGTGGTAGGTCGGGATCACCACCGTGGTGAAGACGGCGTACACGATGGGGATGAGCAGGTGGGCCTCGCCGTGCCCGAACCACAGCATGACGTAGGTGATGAGCGCGAGCGAAGGGATGGACCGCAGGAGGACGTAGATCGGGTGGAGGTAGTCGTCCGCCGTCCGGTTCCAGCCCAAAACGAAGCCCGTCAGGATGCCGAGCGGTCCCCCGACGGCCACGCCGAACAGCACCCGGAGTACGCTCACGAGCAGCGCGCCCTGCAGGCTCACGTGCTGCTCTACGAGATGGCTGACATGCCCGCTCGGATGAGCGTGGTGGCCTTCCATGGGCGGCAGCTCGCCGGTCACGAGGCTCACCAGGGCCTTGAAGATGGCCTGCGTCGGCGGCAGGAGGTCCGGCCTCAAGAAGCGAGCGAACGGCTCGGGAAGGAGTTCGGGGTCAACGAGCCGGCCGGCGTTCGATGCAACGGTGTAGAAACAGACCAGCACCGCAACCGACACGCACCCCAGAACCACCCGTCGCCTGCCCGGACTCCTCATGCTTCGCCCTCACCGGGCCCGCCGACCGGCCTCGCGGCCTTCTAGAGGGGGAACCCGTGTCAAGGATACCCGTGCGTTCACCCCTGTGGGCATGGGCCATTCGACTCATTCTTCTGGCTGATCGCGAGTGTCGCTCCGGTTTGACCTCTCCGCCGCGCTCTGGCAGGATCGCCTGACATGAGCGCATCCCCCCTCGACACCGCGCGAAAGCTGGCGCCGCAGATCCGGTCCGCCGCCGACGAGATCGACGCCGCGCGCGAGCTGCCGCGGCCGCTCTTCGAGGCCCTGGCCGACGCCGGGCTATTCCACTTGGCGGTGCCGCGCGCCATCGGCGGCGGTGAGTGCGACTTCCCGACGTACGTCGAGGTGATCGAGGAGATCGGCAAGGCCGACGCCAGCACCGGCTGGGCCGTCAACCAGGGCGCGATCTTCGGCACCTACGCGGCCCGGATGCCGCGGGCGGTCGCGCGCGCGATCTGGATCGACACGCCGCGCAGCGTCGTCGCGAACACGCCGGCCGCGACCGCGAAGGCCGTCGTGGTGCCGGGCGGGTACCGCGTCACCGGCCGTCAGGGCTTCAGCACCGGATGCCGGCACGCCGCGTGGGTGGCGGCGCACGCCCAGGTCGTCGAGAACGGCCAGGTCAGGCTCGAGAACGGCCAGCCCGAGGCGCGCTACTTTTTCGTGCCGGTCGCCGAGGCCGAGCTGCTCGACACCTGGCACGTGCGGGGCATGCGCGGCACGGGCACGCACCACTTCGCCGTTACCGACGTCTTCGTGCCCGCGGAGCGCACGGTGCTGTCCGCTACCGCGCCGCTGCTGGAGGAGGGGCCGCTCTACAAGATCCCGCGCACTCTCGCGTTCGCCTCAGGTGACGCCGCGGTCGCGCTCGGAATGGCGCGCGCGTGCCTGGACACCTTCGTCGAGCTGGCGGGCGCCAAGACGCCGCGGGCCATGCAGGCCCTCCTCCGGGATCAGTCCATGGTCCAGGTCGGCGTCGGCCAGGCCGAAGCCGCCCTGCGCTCCGGGCGCGCCTTCCTCATGGAGACGGTCCGCGACATCTGGGACGAGGCGACGGCCGGCACGGTCGGCCTGGAGCGGCGCGCGATCCTGCGCCTCGCGACCACCCACGGCATCCGGCTGGCGGCCCAGGTCATCGACACCGTCTACAACGCCGCCGGAGCGACGGCCGCCTACGAGGGGCACCTCATCCAGCGCCACTTCCAGGACATCCACGTGATCACCCAGCACCTGCAGGGGCGCATGGCGCATTACGAGCTGGTGGGCCGCCACTGGCTGGGCCTTCCGGTCGACCAGGAGAGGTTCTAGCCGAACGCCGGCATGACCTCGCGCGCGAACAGCTCCATCGAGCGCAGCACGCGCGCCTGCTCGAGATCGCCGAACCAGAAGCTGCAGTTGAAGTGCGTGATGCCCACGAGCTCCCGGATGCGCGTGATCTGACGGATGCATGTGTCCGGCGTGCCGATGACCAGGAAGCGGTCCAGCAGGTCGTCGATGTCGGGCTCCTTCGCCGCGGGCACCGGGATGGCGCGTCCGCGCTCCACGCGCTCGTAGTGGTTGCGCAGGCTGAGCGTCACCCGCATGTTCCAGCGGGCTTCTTCTGCGGCGGCCCGCGCGTCCGCGTCGCTGTGCGTCACGTAGACGGCGCGCTGGACGCCGACCTCCAGCGGGTGCTTCGGTCGGACCTCCGCCACCATGCGGTCGAAGAGCCGGCGGAACTCCGCCATCCGCTCGATCGGCACGCCGAAGCCGCCCGTGAGCACGTTGAACCCGCGGCGTACGGCGGCCTCCACCGACTCCGGACTCTGCGCCGTGACCCAGATGGGCGGGTGCGGTTTCTGGAGCGGCTGCGGGAACACCGACGTCTCGGGGATCTTGAAGAACTTTCCCTCGTAGCTGAACGGCTCGCCGCGGAACGCCTTGAGAATGACGTCGACCGACTCCTCCCAGCGCCCGCGGGCGCTGTCCAGCTCGAGCCCGAGCCGCTCGAACTCGTAGTGCTGGTAGCCGCGCCCGAGCCCTATGTCGACGCGGCCGCCGGCCAGGAGGTCGAGGGTCGCGATCTCCTCGGCGATCACGAGCGGGTGGTGAAGGGGAACCACGATCACGGCCGTGCCCACCCGGAGCCGCGTGGTCTTCGCCGCGATGTACGTCGCGAACTGGGCCGGCCGCGAGAGATAGCCGTAGGTCGAGAAGTGATGCTCCGCGAGCCAGACGTTGTGGAAGCCGAGCGCCTCGGCCGCCTGGGCGATGTCGATCGCCCGCGCGTACATTTCCTGCGACGGGCGCGCGGAAGGCGATTGCATCAGCAGGAACGTCCCGAAGTGAATGGTCATGCTCCCGTCACCTCGACCGGACCCTGTAGTACGGCTGTGGCTGCCCCGGCACCTTGACACGCAGCGTGTACACGGAGGTGCGCGCGGTGAAGAACAGCGTCTTGAGATCGGGGCCCCCGAAGGCGAGGTTGGCGGGCACCTCCGGGGTCCGGATGATCCCGAGCCGCGTGCCATCGGGCGCGAAGACCCAGGTGCCCCCCGGCCCCGTACAGTAGACGCGGCCTTCCACGTCGACCTTCATGCCGTCGGGCACGCCGTCCGTCTCGTCGGACGACATGTCGGCGAAGATGCGCCGCCGCACCACCGCGCCGGCGGCGTCGAGCTCGAGCACGTGGATGTACTGCGCCCAGCGCGTGTTTGCCACGTAGAGCAGGCGCTCGTCGGGCGAGAACGCCAGGCCGTTCGGGTACTCGAAGTCCGCCACGAGGCTCTGCGCTCCGTCGGGCGCGATCCGGTAGACCCCGGCGTAGGTCAGCTCGCGTTCCGCCAGGGGCACGCGCAGGCCTGGGTCGGTGAAGTAGATACTCCCGTCGGACTTGCATACCAGATCATTGGGACGGTTCAGCCGTTTGCCTTCGAACCGGTCCATGAGGACTTCGATGCGGCCGTCGGCGGAGGTGCGCGTGACCCGCCGGTTCTCGCCCTCGCAGAGGCAGAGCCGCCCCTGGAGGTCGAACGTCGTGCCATTGCCGCCGCCCGTTTTGTCGCGCACGACCTCGTGCGCGCGGCCGGGGGTCAGCCGGTACAGCACGCTCGAGCGAACGTCGACGAAATAGTAGAAGCCGTCGGGATGCCACAGAGGGCCTTCCGTAAAGACAAACCCCGTGGCGAGACGTTCCGCCTCCCGGGTCTCGAGGATCGCAGAGAGCGCATCAGCCATGCTGTGAGACTCCTCCTTCACGGCTTCTTGAGGCGCACGTCCTCGAGAGGTGCCGACCACGGGTAGGGGTTGATCAGCATCAGCGCGGGCTCGGCCACGCGCGGGCCCACCCCGCTGGGCCAGATGTAGTCGTAGATGGGGCCATACCTGACGCGCTCGTACACGAGGCGCTGGATCTGGTGCAGCATGGCCTCCCGCTTCTTGCGGTCCGTCTCCACGGACTGTTGCTTGAAGAGCGCGTCGATGTCGGGATAGCCGCCGTACGCCCACGCGCCGTCGCTGGGGATAATCTCAGACAGGCGCGAGGCGGCGTTGCCGTAGAGCGCGGTGCTGCAGACGCAGAGGCCCTTGGCCTTCTTCGACGAGATCAGAGCCATGTAGGCGCCGCGCTCCATCGGCCGCATCCTGAGCCGGATCCCGACCGCCTGCATGTACCCGACGATCGCCTCGCCCAGCGAGAAGTAGGGCGGGAGCTGATGCAGCTCGCCGGCGTCGAAGCCGTTCGGGTAGCCCGCCTCCGCGAGGAGCTGCTTTGCCTTCGCGGGGTCGTAGGGGTAGGGCTCGAGGGGCAGGGCGAACTCGAACGTCCGGGGCACGTGGTTGCCCGCGGGCCTGGACGCTCCCAGCGTCTCCGCGTCGCTCAGCGCCTGACGATCGATGGCGTAGTTCGCGGCCAGCCGCACCCGCCGGTCGTGCCACGGAGATTTCGGATCCCACTGATCGAGGAAGTCTAGGTAGAAGGTGGCGATGCCGCCCGAGAAGGCCAGCTTGAGGTTGGGATCGCGCTTGACCTCCTGCGCCTGGGGGACGTCGAGGAGATAAGCGATGTCCACTTCGCCCCGCTTCAGCATCGCCATCCGTGTCGTGCTCTCCGGGACGCTCTTGAAGACGAGGCGCTTGACCGACGGGACTTTTCGCCAGTAGCCCTCGTTCGCCTCCATCACCAGCTCGATGCCGGGGGTGTGGCTCACGAACTTGTAGGGCCCGAGCCCGACGGGCGCCCGCTTGAAGCCGTCGTCGCCCACTCGCTCGACGTACTTCTTTGGCACGACCCAGCCCGAGCCGGACACGATCGAGCCGTAGAAGGTCATGAAGTCCGGCCAGGGCTCGTGAAGAATGAATCGCACGCGGGAGGGCCCGACCACGACCACCTCCCGGACCTTGTCGTGGAGCGTCTTGGAGCCCTTCGCGCGGTGAAAGCTGAACTTCACGTCGTCGGCGGTGAAGGGATCGCCGTTGTGGAACTTGAGGCCCTCGCGCAACTTGAACTCGTAGACCCGCTGGTCGGCGCTGACCGTCCACGACTCCGCCAGGCTCGGGCTCAGCATGTTGCCGGGCATCGGCTTCACGAGGGCGTCGTGGAGCGCGTACAGGACCCAGAACGGCGTGAGCTGGCCCGACACCTCGCCCGGATCGAACCAGACAGGCGACAGCGTTACGTAGAGGGCCCAGCGCATCTCGCCCTCCGGCTTCGTCTGGGCCGAGACGCCTTCGAGCGCGCCGGCGAGCAAGAGCCACGGCAGAATCAGACAACCCAGCGCCCGACCGCGTTTGCCAGTCATGCTCTCTCCCCCCGGTGATAGGCCTCGTACAGGGGCTCCGCCCCCTCCCGACGTTCCCGGAAGAATGCCACAGATGAGACAACCGGGGTCACCCGGAGTGACGAGGCGCGTCCGCATAGGTCCCAGGGCGTGCTTCGCTCTCCGAAGCACGCGCTCCCAGTTCCGTCTGCCCGCTTGACCCCGCCCTGCAGGGCCGACCCGGGCTGGCATGGATACTGCCTGTTAGACCTGCCATGGAAACCCGGCGGGTGATGCGAATCATCTTTTCGCGCTTTGCGCTGCTGAGTCTCGGATGCATCGGCGCGCTGGCGCTCGTCATGAGCTTCGTCCTCTCGTCGCTTCTGACCCAGGCCGCGTCCGAGTGGGAGTGGGAGAACACCGCGGCCTTGGTCCGCCGCGAGGTGCGAATGGCGGGGCTCGAGGGTGTTTTCGCGGCTCCGGGCAGCCCCGAGGATCGCGAACGCTGGGGCCGGACGTTCTCCAGCCTGCTCACGAGCCTGCCCGAGGTCGTGCGCGCCAAGGTGTGGGACAACCAGGCCACCATCCTGTGGTCCGACGAGTCGCACCTGATCGGCCGCCGGTTCCTCGACAACGACGAGCTGCGCGACGCTCTCAAGGGCAAGCTCGAGGTCGAGATCAAGTCGCTCACGAAGGCGGAGCACGGCTACGAGCGGCCCGCGTTCACGACCCTGGCCGAGATCTACGTCCCTATCTTCTCGGGCGACGGCCGGGTCCTGGGCGTCGTGGAGGTCTACAAGACCCCGGAGCGGCTGCTCGCGACCATCCGGCGGGGGCGGATCGCCGTCTGGAGCATCTCCTTCGCCGGCGCCCTCCTCCTGTACCTCGTGATGCACCCGCTGCTCACCCAGGTCTACCGGAAGGAGGTCCAGGAGGACACGCTGCGCGCCGAGACCGGCCGGCTCGAGACCGAGGTGGCGGAGCGCACCACGCAGCTGTTCCAGGCCCAGAAAATGGAAGCGGTCGGGCTGCTCGCGGGCGGCATCGCCCACGACTTCAACAATCTCCTGACGGTCATCATGGGCCGCGCGCAGCTGCTCTTGCGGGGCCGGCCGGCCGACGACCCGCTCGCCCAGGGGCTCGCGCTCATCGACATGACCGCTCAGCGCGCCGCGGCCCTCACACGACAGCTTCTCGCGTTCAGCCGCAAGCAGGTCCTCCAGCGGCGTGTCCTCAACCTCAACAGCGTCGTGGTCGAGATGGAGAAGATGCTGCGCCCGCTCATCGGCGAGGACATTGTGTTGTTGACGGTGTTCGAGCCGGCCCTTGGCCCGGTCAACGCCGACCCGGGGCAGCTCGAGCAGGTTATCCTGAACCTGACGGTGAACGCCCGCGACGCGATGCCGCAGGGCGGGCAGATCGTGCTGAAGACGGAAAACGTCCAGCTCGACGCGGCAACGGCCGCCCGCCAGCCCGGCCTGCAGGCCGGAGGCTACGCCGTGCTCGCGGTGAGTGACACCGGCGTGGGCATGGACCCAACGACCCAGGCGCGCATCTTCGAGCCCTTCTTCACGACGAAGGAGCCGGGCAAGGGCACGGGCCTCGGGTTGTCAACGGTTTACGGCATCGTCCAACAGCACAGCGGCTTCGTCTCCGTCGAGAGCGCGTCCGGTCAGGGGACGACCTTCAAAATCCACCTGCCACACGTGGAGGCGGTGGTCGAAGCGCCCGTGGCAGGTCCCACGCGCGTGGCATCCGGCGGTGGGTCCGAGACCGTCCTGGTGGTGGAAGACGAAGACGAGGTTCGCGCGCTGGCGATCGAGATCCTCCGCGGGGAGGGCTACGCGACGCTGGCGGCGGCCGACGGCACCAAGGCCCTGCGTGTGGCGGCGCGGCACCCGGGGCCGCTCCACCTACTCCTGACCGACGTCGTGATGCCTCACGTCAACGGGTGGGAGTTGGCCCGGCGGCTGTCCGCCGTCCGCCCGGAGACGAAGGTGCTCTACATGACGGGCTACTCCGAGATCGCCGTCGCCCACGAGGGCGTGTCGGACGGGATCGTGCTCCAGAAGCCCTTCACGCCCGACGGCCTTGCAAGCAAGGTGCGCGAGACGATTCAAGCCGTAAAGATCGCAGGCTAGCCGTCAGCGCTGGGTGACCTCGGACCCGGAAGACGCCCTCCACGTCTACGGCCCGCCTTGGTTGGACAACCTCATCGGGCGAGAGTAACGTGGCCCTCGCGTCTATTCGCACCGCATCCCTACGCGCTGTAGGGCACACCGCATGCGCACCGACACCGCCATCAAGTCCGATCTCGACACGCTGGGCGATCTGAACCGCGACTACATCCGGTCGGTCCAGACGTCGGATGTCCGCCGGTTCGACGAGATCCTGGCCGACGACTTCCTCTGCAGCAACCCGGACGGCTCCCTCGTCGATCGGAGCGCCTTCCTGAAGCAGACGGCGCTTCCCGTCAAGATCGCGAGCCTCGAGGCCCACGACGTCAACATTCGCCTCATGGGGGACTTCGCGATCATCCACGCGCGGACCACCTACAACGCGCCGGATGGTCGGCAGGCGGCCGGCCGCTACACGGACGTGTGGGCCCGGCGGCAGGGGCGCTGGCTCGCCGTCTCCGCCCACGTCACCCGCTGCTGAGGGGGAGACAGTGACCAAGGCGGCTGGGTTCAATCGGGCGCTTGGGCTCAAGATCAATCGCGAGATCTGGAACGAGCGGCAGTTCGACAAGATTCCGACCTACTTCGCGGAGAACTTCATTTCTGACTATTCGCCCAATGTCGTGCGGCACGGGCGCCATCACATTCAGGAGGCGGTCGAGCGCGCCCACGCGGCCTTCGAAGGCTTTCGCGAAGAGATCAAGACGATCGTCGCAGACGACGAGCGCGTCGTCATTCATTTCACGATCAAGGGAAAGCACACCGGGCAGTGGGGGCCGTTGCCCGGCACCGGCAAGGATGTGGCGTTCGACGAGATCGTGATCATGACCGTGCGAGACGGCAAGGTCGTGCACCAGGCGGGCGTGATCGACAATGTCACAGGACTGAGACAAGTGGGCGCGATGCCGGCCGCGCGGCCTTAGAGCCGGGGTCAGGTCTTGCAATCCGACATCAGACCTCAGCGAAGGATGGCTCGGCCCGCCCGAGTCCGGCGGGCAATGTATGAATGCGAGATCTGGCCCCGGATCCCCTGTTGACAAGATCCTGCGAGGGGCCAAGGCCAGCGAGATCCCGATTCAACAACCGACATTCTTCGAATTCATCATCAACCTCAAGACCGCCAAGGCGCTGGGTCTGACGATCCCCCAATCGCTGCTGCTAAAGGCGGATCGTGTGATTCAGTGATACGAATGCAGGGGCAATCGCGCGGCGTACTCCCGGGAGCGCTGTTCGATGCATGCCGCGTTAGGCGGCCCCCACCTCCACAATCTCGCCCTCGGAGCTCGGGGCCGGCACTGGCAAGCCGTCCTGCCTCAACCCGTCGATGTGAAGCTCTATCGCCTCACGAATCAGGCGCAGCACTTCCGCGCGGGTCTCTCCAACCGCAACGCAACCAGGGAGATCCGGAACATGCGCTCCCCAGCTCGTATCGCCCCGCTCGATTACGACCATGTACCGCATTATCCGTCACCCCCTGCCTTCCTCAGGCCCGCCTGCTTCAGTATCGCGTTCAACGTCCCCGCCGGCACGTTCAGGCTCGACTTGCCGGCCACGGTCGCGGTGCACTGTTTGTTCGGGTTCTTGTACCGACGGTGGCTGCCCCGAGTCCGCACCAGCCACCACCCATCTTTCTCCAATAGCCCGGATAAGCGCACCGACTTTCATTCGCTCTCCGGCGCCATGATCGAGCCCTCCCAATCATCGTGTTGAGCCGGCGTTCTACCTCTAGCAAGGCGGAACCGCCCCTCGGAGCACCGGTGGCGGAAGCATAGGTCGACCGAAAGACAGCGGCAAGAGTGTGCTCGAGTTGATACGCCATCCTTTCGACCTGGACGTCCTGCGTTGTCCGCGCTGCGCCGGGCGGATGCAGCGGATGGCCACGATCGATGACCCTGCCGCTATCCAGCGGATCCTCGTCCACCTCGGGCTCCCGGGTGCGAGGGCCGGCCCGCCGTCCCCGTCCTCCGGTTCTGCGGCACGAGCCGAGCAGCAGGCCCTCCCTGACATGATCATGGAACAGGTGCCGCCAGCCTGGGCGGCCGCGGAGGTCCGTGCTGAGCGCCCCGGTGGACGGCGCCCGCTCGCCGCCTCGAGGCTCCGGTCGTGGTCTTGACTTCAACGGGACGTCGGCTCAGAATCGCCGGCGTCGGGCACCGCCCACGCGCGTGCCGTGCGGTTCCTTTCAAGGCCGAAAGGAGTTTGTGGCATGAGGATTCGATCTGTCCTCGGCGCGTCCGCGGTCCTGCTTCTCACCTCGGCTTCGCTGGCATTCGCGCAGAGCGACTGCAAGACCCTGGTGCCCCCGTCGCCATGGGGCCCGAATGACCAGACCGGCGCGACCAACCGCATCACTCCTGCCGTCACCAAGGCGGCCGCCGCAGAGATCCAGGAGGGGAAGGTCATCGTCATGACATACCCATTGGTGGACGGAGTCCCGCTCTTCGGGAGCCGCTTCACCAAGACCATTCTGACGGCGACCAGCCTGGCGCCCGGCGCGGCGTACGGCGAGAACCAGCTCACCTACATGGAGGACACCTGGCTCAGCCAGAGCCATGTGGGAACCCACCTGGACGGGATGGGCCACATCGGGCGGAAGGACTGCTACTACAACCAGAACGCGATGGGTAAGTACATCAACCAGAACAACATGACCCGCCTGGGTCTCGAGCATCTGAAGTCGTTCGCGACCCGCGGTGTGGTGCTGGACATGGTGAAGGTGTTCCAGGCCGCCGGCAAGCTCAAGACCAACGCCGCCTGCCGGAAGCCCTGCCTCGACGGGGGGACGCTCATCACCGCCGCCGATATCCAGGCGGGACTCCGGATGTACAACGTGACCCTGCGCGAGGGCGATATCGTCATCATCCACACCGGATGGGGCGACCTCTTCGAGCAGTTCCCGAAGCAGAACGCTGTCTACAACGGCGCCGCGCCTGGCATCGGCAAGGACGCGGCCAAGTGGCTCGCCTCCCAGAAGGTCGTGGCGGTGGGCACCGACACCTGGGTCGTCGAGGTGATCCCCAGTGAGGACCCGAAGGAAGCCTTCCCCGTCCACCTCATCCTGCTCACGGACAACGGCATCCACATCATCGAGAACGTGCGCACCGACCTCATCGCCGCTGAGGCCGCCGCGACCAAGCGGGCCACGTTCTTCTTCAGCATGACGGTGCCCAAGGCCGTCGGGATGACCGGCAACTTCGTCGCCATCGAGGGCATCCGCTAACCGCGGGACTGCTCGTGACGCAGAACCCGGCGCCGGCGCTCCGCGAGGGGCGCCGGCGGTTCTGTCTGACCCTCCTCGGCGTGCCGCTCGGCGGCGCCGCGCTCCTCTCCGCGCGCGCCGCCATCGGTCAGGATCGACGCTACACGATCGCCTTTGCGAATCTCACCGAGGAGCCCGGCGTCACCCTCGAGGGGACCGGCTTCACGGGAGGGGAGATCCGGTCGAGCTTCGCCCTCGCGGCCCGGAAGTTGCCGGTGGACCTCGTCTTCTACGACAACCAGCGAGACGGAAAGAAGGCGCAGGCCAATGCCGAGGACGCCATCGCGCGGAAGGTGGACCTCTACGTCCTGTATTCCCAGGACCCCGACGCCAACGCCGCCATTGCGGCGCGTCTCAAGGCCGCGGGCATCCCCGTGCTCGCGGTGAACTATCCCGTGCCGGGGGCGCCGCTGTACACGGCGGACAATGTCGCCGCGGGACGTATCGCGGGTGAGGCGCTCGGCCAGTTCGCCGCGCGCTCCTGGCGGGGCCAGCCGACGGTCGCGGTCATCGTGGGACCGGTCGAGGCCAAGGTCGATCGCGTGCCCGAGCGGGTGCAGGGCGTGGTGGAGGGGCTTCGCGCCAAGCTGCCCGGCGTGAAGCC
This sequence comes from Candidatus Rokuibacteriota bacterium, assembly GCA_030647435.1. Lineage (NCBI taxonomy): Bacteria > Candidatus Rokuibacteriota > Candidatus Rokuibacteriota bacterium. The sequence continues at coordinate 3,437 of JAUSJX010000111.1, read as the reverse complement.
GGCCACGCTCGACACCCAGGGCAATCCCGCGCGGGTGGGGGCGCTCCTGGGCAAGTATCTCGCCGCGCACCCGGGCGCCAAGGTGCTGGTGGCGGCGACGGACGATGCCACTGCGCTCGCCGCCAAGAGCGCGCTCGAGCAGGCGGGGCGCACCTCGGACACCGCCATCGCGAGCCATGGCGTGGACCGGAACATCCACGGCGGGATCAACGACAAGAAGGAGATCGATCCGAACAACCGGGGGAGCATCGTGATCGGGTCGGTGGCGTTCTATCTCGACCGCTACGGCTACGACGTTCTCCCCCTCGCCCTTCGGATGCTACGCGGTGAGCCGGTACCGCCGCGCACCGCCACGCGGCATATCCTCATCACCGCCTCCAACATCTTCGTCGAGTATCCGCCCTACGACATGAACTGACGCGCGCCCTGGTCAGGGACGCGCGTCAGGTCCGGTCAGGAATATCCCCTCCACGCCCTCCCCGGTGGCGGTGGGGGCGGCGGCGAAGGTCACACCTCCCGCATTGTTGATGGCGACGAGGGGATAAAGGCCGAAGGACTGGAGCCGGCCGCCCGGCAAATCGTCCCCGATCCCGGTGATCCGCTCCAGCAGCACGGGATCCCCCACGAAGACGGCCATCGGGCTCGGCCCGCCGTCCACCGAGGCGACGAACGCGAGGCTGCCGCGCGCATTGAGGGAGGGCCAGAGGCCGAAGTGGGAGAACGCGCCGCCGCCGGGAGCGGCATCGCCGACCACGGCGACCTTGAGCACCCGGCCCGCCTGGATGACGAATTGCCCCCCCGCGGCGGGCGCGTCCTTGAGCACGGCGTTGAAGGCCACGGTGCCCGCGTCGTTGAGGCTGAACCGCTCCGAGAACTTGAAGAAGATGCCGCCGACGGGCGTGTCGTCGCCCGCGCCCACCAGCATCCGGACCTGGTCGCCCGCGGCGAGAAAGATGCCGCCCGGCACCGCCTTGCCCTCGACGGCCGCCGCGAAGCCGACCACGCCCTTGTTGTTCAGCACCGGCGCGCCGAAGCCCGCGAAGCTGCCGCCGGCGGGCGCGGGATCACCCTGGACGACCACCTTGCGGAGCTTCCCGCCCGCCTCGCGCACGTAGATGGCCTCCAGGCTTTCGCGGCCACGTCTCACCGTGGCGAGGAACGCCACGTCGCCGCGATCGTTGAGGGCGGGGGACTCGACGCCGGCGAGCGTGCCCGACGACACGCCCGGAGCCGGCCCGCCGCTGAGCGCCACGGGCTGGATGCGGCCCCGGGCGGAGAGGAAGATGCCCTCCACGGTCTTGCCGCCGGCGACCGCGGCAGCAAAGGCCACCGCGCCGGACTCGTTGAGCGCCGGGATGGGGTGCCGACCGAAGCCCGAGAGCGCGCCCACGCCCGGCACCGCGTCGCCTTCTCGCGCGATCTTGGTGACCCGGTCCCGCGAGCGGAGGAAGAAACCCTCTCCGCCGGGGCCGCGGTGAATGGTGGCGAAGAACGCGACCTGCCCCCGGTTATTGGTGGGAGCGAAGACGGGAAGGGATTCCACCGTGAAGCCGCCGAATTTCCCGCCGCCGGGAGCCGAATCACCGATCGCGGCCACCGCGCGAACGGCGGTGGAGGGCGCGGGCGCGACCGGGAGCGCGGCCAGCAAGATGCCGGCCACCGACGCGCTGAGGGCAAGGGCACGAGCCATTGCGCGAAGTATAGGGAGGTGCTGGAATGAGGTCAATGCGCAACCCGCGCTTCGTCGCTCGCATCGTCCGGCTCGCGCTCGTCGCGCTGCTCGCGGGCGCGCCCGCCGCCGAATCGCGCGCCGCCGATTCCCCCGCGCGGCCGGAGTTCCTCGGCGCGTGCTACTGCCGCGCCGAGGGCCGGCTCTCCTGCACCGCCGACCTCACGCTGGGCGTATGCCGGCAGCGCTGTGACCAGCAGCTCTGCGACGACTGGTTCTGGAAGGAGCGCCTGCCGTGCTGGAACTGGGGCTATGGCGGCTGAGTTGTGATAAGGGCCGCCCTGTCTGACAAGGGTCGCCGTGTCCGAGAACGGGTTTTATGTCAGCTATGCACCTCGCGTGCCGTCTAGTCGCGTGCGCCAGAGGACACGTGCCTGCAGCATCGCAGTCGGTCCATCCTCTGACGTCCCCCAGGCGAACTGACTCTCAGAGGCCGTCGCGATTACCAGCTCGTCATCGTCGCCCAAGAACGCTAGGCCCCGAATGCCACGGCTCGACCGCGGTATCTCGACGTGATGTACGCCGCGCTCGGTCCAGTGGCCGACGGTGTGCTCCCACCCGCGGGGCACACCCGCGCCATCGATGGCAAGCGCTGGGCTGATCGGGGGCCAGGGGAATAGCGGTCTCGGACAGTCCGGGCAGATCGGGTGCGTGCCGCTGAATTGAACTTGCGCAAACGGTATTGTGACTTCCTCATTGCGTCTCGCCGTAATGATGCACTCCAGTTGAACGATCTCGATTGATGCGCAGTGTTGCCCGGACGGCGACCCCAGCATCCCAGTGACTGACGAGCCAGACAGCGTGAACCTTCGCGGATCTCCTTCAGGTGGCGGGACCGGCACGCCATCTCCGGGTCCAGCCATCACGCCGGCGCTCTGCACTAGCCGGATCTCTTTGCCGGGTTCTGCTCGGAAGTTCTTCTTGATCCAATCGGGCAGATCCAGACCGTGCTGGAGTTGTGGGATCGAGCCGCCGTGCTCTCCGACGTTCCGCATTGCAGTTCGCCGAACTCGGCCATCGGCAACTTGTGAAGTAACCCAACACCCCTCGCTTACGTAGCCCCGGCTATTTCGATCCGCGACCGCATTATTGAATTTTGCGTAAGTAATAGAACACTCATTGCCACGGAGCCGACGGCAGATCCGACGAAAGCACGAAGGAGCGGAGCTTATCTCCGGAACGACGGACACGGCGAGTGCTGGCGTGTAGGTTGAGTCGAATGTCCTGTTTGTTGCGCAGGAGGCTGTTGGCGGTGTGCCTCTTGAAGTCGTTCCAGACTTGCTCAGCCGGGTTGAGATTGGGCGCGTAGCCTGGAAACCGTTCGAGGTGGAGCCTGGGATAGGCATCGCGGACCGAGTTGATATGGGGTCCCTTGTGAATCTGACCGCCGTCCCACAGCAGGATGACATGGCCACGCAGGTGCCGGAGCAGCGTTCGCAGGAATTTCGCCACCTGGATTGCCTTGAAGTTGTCCTGCCGAAACTGGACGTACAGACCCATGCGAGCGCGTCGGGCTGCGACCGTGAGTGCCGCAATTGCCGAGATTCGGTCGTGCCTGTAGTTGTACCGAACGATCGGTGGGTGTCCCTTGATCCCCCATGTCCGGCGACGTGTCGGGATGAGCATGAAGCCGCTTTCATCGAGGAATACGATGTGGGCGCCAAGTCTTCGCGCTTTTTTTTATTGCCGGCCACTTGTGACGCACCCA
>JAUSJX010000110.1 GCA_030647435.1 Candidatus Rokuibacteriota bacterium | reverse complement strand
CGAGCGCCGCTACCAGAGCCGTGTCGTCTCCCAGCTCATGCGCCGGGCCCAGGAACTCGGCTACACCCTCACCAAAACCGCGGACGTCTCACCCCCCGCCGGTTCACCCGCATGATGATGTTACTTGGAAGAGCAGGCTAGGCTGGGGCGAGGACGACTCGGAGCCAGGCGCCGACGTCCTCGATCTCCTCGGCGCACACCGCGTGCGGCATCGGGTACTCCCGCCACAGGATGGGGTAGCCGAGCGCCGTCAGCCGGTCGCGCGAGAGCGTAGCCCAGGACAGCGGGATCACCGGATCCTGGGTGCCGTGGCTCATGAAGATCGGTACGTCGCGGTTGGCCTCGCTCGCCTCCTGCGCCAGGGTGTCCGGGAGGGGGAGATAGGCAGAGAGCGCGAGGATTCCCGCGAGGCGCTCGGGATGGCGAAGCCCCGTCTGGAGCGCGACCGCGCCTCCCTGGGAGAAGCCGGCGAGGACGATGGACCGCGCCGCGACGCCCCGGGCGCGCTCCCGGGCGATGAGTGCCTCGACTCGGACCTGCGACGAGCGGACACCCGCCGCGTCCTGCCGGCCGTCCCCCGTGACGTCGTACCAGGCGCGCATCACGGCGCCGCCGTTGATGGTCACCGGCTGGAGCGGGGCGTGGGGGAAGATGAAGCGCAGGGCGGGCGCCGCCGGAAGGCCGAGTTCGGGGACGATGGGCTCGAAGTCGTGGCCGTCGGCGCCGAGGCCGTGGAGCCAGATGACGGCTGCGCGAGGCTCGCGGCCCGTCTCGATCTCGACCGTCTCGAGCAGGTCGCTCATCCCGCGGTCCAGCCCCGGGTGAGCGCCCTCACCCTCTCCATGAGCGAGTCCTGATCGAGCATGGTGAGCCTCTGGTCTTTCACGACCTGGCGCCCATGGACCCACACGTCGGTGATGGCCTGGGGCGACATGGCGTAGACGACGTTCTTGAGCAGGTTCGTGGGCGGGTGGAGCGACGGGTGACCGAGGTCCACCGCGACGAAATCGGCCAGCATGTCTCGCTTGACGTCGCCAACCTGTAGGTCGAGGAGCCTGCCGCCGTCGAGCGTCCCCATCTGGAACGCCCGCTCCGCGGGGACTCGGGTGCCGTCGAGATGCCGCACTTTCTGGAGCAGCGCGGCCATTCGCATCTCCTCGAAGACGCTGAGGCGGTTGTTGGTGCAGCCGCCGTCCGTGCCGAGGCCGATGCGCACGCCGGCGTCGAGGAGTTCCGTGATCCGGGTGATGCCGTCGCCCAGGATCATGTTCGACGACGGGCAGTACGCCAGAGCTGCCCCGCGCTCGCCCATCAGCCGGACCTCGTCGTCGTCCAGCCAGACGCAGTGGACGCCGATCATGCGCTCCCCGAGCACGCCGAGCTTGTCGAGGTAGCGAATGGGCGTCGCGCCGTGCTCCTTGAGCGTGCGCGCCCCCTCGTACTGTCCTTCCGCCACGTGGATGTGGAAGGGCGTGCCGGCCGACTGGGCGACCTCGAACCCGGCCCGGATCATGGCGGGCGATGCGCCGTGGGGGCTGTGGGGCGCCGGCTGTACGCGGACCAGCGGATCCGTCGCGTACTTGGCGATCAGATCCGCGGTGCGCCTGGCCGCCTCGGCCGGCTTCTCCCGGTAGCGCGCCGGCGCTCCCTCCCAGTCGTACATCGCGCGCGCCAGCACCAGCCGGATGCCGACGTCCCGCGCCGCCTGGATCACGGCTAGGGCGTTGTCGTTCCCCTCGTCCTGGAGGTAGAAGAAGTCCACGCAGGTCGTCGCGCCGTGGAGCAGCATCTCGGCGAAGGCGAAGGCGGCGCCCACGTAAATGCCCTCGCGATCGAGCCGCGTCGAGTAGGGGTAGAGCACGCGGTCGCGCCACGCCATGAAGTCGAGGTCATCACCGAGCCCGCGCAGGAGCGACTGGAAGGTGTGGCAGTGCGCGTTGACCGTGCCGGGCAGGAGCAGCCTGCCGGCGAGGCGGACCGCGCCGGCAGGATCGCCCGCCGGTCCGATGGCCGCGATTCGCCCCTCGACTACCTCCACGGAGAGCCCGGGCTGGAAGCGACCGTCGGCGTAAACGAGATCGGGCAGGAGGCGCATTGACGCGTGGATTCTACCGCGCCGATGCGCCTCGCTCAATACAGCCGCACGCCTCCTCGTGCTGTTGGTCTGTAGAAACGTCACCCTCTAACAGATCGGTGAGAGTGTCACCCCATGAAGAGATGGAAGACTCCAGACCTCCTGACATAGCCCCCTGGCCGTTTTGTCCGCTTTTCGGGGTTCGGCATCTCATGACGTGACCCCAAACCGCAGCTTCAGCTTCGTCCCCGGAAAGCACGCGTCCATTCCATTGAGCGCCTCGCACAAGATCGCGATGGCCTGGCTCCGGTGCGGCGAACTCAGCGGCACCAGCGTCACGCGCAATTCGCCGTCGCCGACCTCCAGGTCCCCCGCACTCTCGAACGCGCTCGTTACCAAAGTCCGTCCCTCCTCGTCCGCCCGGGCGTAGTGTGGGCGCAGCAGGGCGAGCAGGTCGCTCTCCGCCTGGTAGGCCACCATCTTGATGCAATTCGTCAGGTGCTTGCGCTCCCGCGATAGCCGCATGATCGGCTTGCCGCCGACGTCCTTCGCGGGCACCCGCTTCGGGATCAGGCTCCGCTTCTCCTCCATGATCCCGATCCGGCCCTGGATATCTCGGATACTCCGCCCGAGTTTGCCGTGCGCGATCTTGAAGCCACGGATCGTCGGTCGCCGACCCTCCTCGTTCGCCGCGGCTGCTTCCCCGTATTGCGCCTGGACTTTCCTGAGTTCCGCCCGTGCCGTTGCCAGCTCCTTCTCGGCTTTGCGTCGCTCCGGGTTCGGCACCGTCCGCTCCGGGTCTACCGGCTCGGCCGCGTAGTCCACCAAGGCGTCCAAGGCGAACTCCTCGCCGAGGTACTTGAAGAAGTTCTCCTGCCGCCACCGCTCGAACATCCGATACGCCAGTACCACCGCCGGCAGGTCCCGGCGGCTCGTGACGATCGGCGTCTGGTGGCCGTGCGCGTTCAAACGCGTGATCTGCCGCAGGCAAAGCCGCCCCTTCAGAAGCCGCACGTTCCGGTCGTTGAGAGCGTAGCGCACCGTGCGCCCGTCGATCCTCTTCGCGCACTGCACAAACTGCGTCGCCGGGATATTCTTCCATCGCCCCTTCCGGTAGGTCAGAATGTCGAATCGGGCTTTGATGAGCTTCGCGAATAGCTTCGGGCTCCAGCCCCCGCGGTCGAACACCACCGTGACCCGGCGGCGCGGCCCCACCAGGGATCTGATCTCGGCGGCCAGTGCGGGCAGCATCTGGACCAACCCCTCGTTGAACTCAGCCGTCACCACGAATAAGGGATCACCGTGCTTGTCGTTGACCCAGTAGTCTGTCGTCGCGGGCAAAGACATCCGCATCTGCGTGACGTGCGCCTTCGGTAGCCTGCGGTTGCCGTGGTAGACACGCACGTGTCCGTCCATATAGAGGAAGCCCAGTGTCCTCCCACGCCGTGCCACACGCCTTTGGGCGAGCTTGCGGCCGAAGACCTCGGCCCTCCCGTAGGCCGCCAGCCGGGTCAGCTTGCGTCGCAGCGTCTTGACCTCCGGCCCCCGGTCCAAGCCAAGCACCCGGCCCAGGTCCACGGGCGCGCGCTCCTTGAGCCCCTCCGGTCGCTTGATCCGCAGAAGCGCCATCAAAAGCATCGCCATCATCGTCGTCCGCAGCCCGTAGAACGCCGGCCCGATGTGGCCGTACACCTCCTCCGCCACCGAGAAGATACCGCTTTGCGTCAGCGCCGGAACCGCCAGAAGCACCCCCGCACGGGGGATACGGCGGCTGGGGGTGAAGATCGGCTCCGCGTCCTCCAGCTTGCCCAGCCGGGCCAGTAGTCGGTCGAGCAGGCGATACGTCGGGTCCGTGTCCAGACTCGGAGCTGACACGACACCACCCCCATCGTCCTGGGCCGTACCGACCACGCTGATTGTCGTCGCAGGCGTGTCCAAACGCGTCAACCACTTGCTCACGACACTCTTGCTGACACCGAGCCGATGCGCGATATCCCGAACGACCACCCCTGCGTGCCGCAACGCCCTGGCGGTCCGCACCCATGGGCTGGGCGTAGACCGCGCTCCGTGCGGCGGGCCATCTGGCCGACCCAACGCGGACATCCCTCCCGTTTCGAAGCATCGCTGGTAGCGTCGCAACGTCCGCGTCGAACACCCGAAAGATCGAGCCACATCGTTCTGATCCGCATACCCGCACCGCACCAAGCTGACCATTGCGTAGGCTTCCGCCGTGCGGTCTCCTTCCACCCAGTGATACATCGGAAGACCCGCGATATACACGACGTGGACCGTGCGCTCTATTTTCAACGTGCATCGTCCGTTGATCGGTATCGTTCCCGGGTTCGGCACCGCCCTCACGTCCAACTCCTGCTGGTCGTTCGAATGCTTCATCCGGACATGCTACGTGCCTCAGGCCGGACGTTAAAGCGGACAGGTTATCGTGGACAACCATGTTGGCTATCACGCTCATGATTTCGACGAGGAATGTCCCGCACCATCCCAAAAAGCGGACAGGTTATCGTGGACAAGCAATGGGCATGTCTCCGATCTTCTCCGTCGGGCGTGTCCGGCTATGTCAGGAGGTCTGGACTCTCACGATGAGTCGAACGGAAGTGCCCCGGGCGAGCCTGGTCCGGGCCGCCCTCGAAGGGAAGATCACGAATGCCGAAGGCACCTCAGCGTCCGACAGTTTCAGCGGTTGAGAGCCCAGCTCGCCGCCGAGGGGCCGGGCGGCTTACTCCATCGGTTGCGCGGGAGGCTCTCCCCCGGCCGCGTCGCCGCCGAGGTCCGCACCCGCGCGGCCGAGTTGCTGCAAAGCCCTTCCAGCGCTAGAGACGTCTGAAATCATTTCTTTCTGAACCCGGCATTCTCATCCCTGATGGACGTTGTGAAATCATACCCTTGGTGTAAGCCGGTTCCTCAGGATTTCTGGAACCCCCGGGGTGTGGACTGCGGCCTCGCTTGACGCGAGAATCGGCATGGTCTCATTTGCTCGGAGGGCCGGCCTGGAGCCTAATGTGCCGAAACCGTCGTCGATCTTGGCCGCAAACGCCTGTCCGCTCTGCGCCGCTCAAGGTGGACGGCGGCCATTAGCTCGAGACGGTGTATGACTGACGCCGGGAGGGATCGGAGGTCGGGAGCGCGCCAAACGGTGTCGGACGCGCAACGACCCCGTGCCCTCCAGGCGCCACAAGCCCTGGATCTACCGGTAGCCGACCTGGAGCTTCACGAACGCTTCGCTCTGCTCCGGGGTGGCGAAATCTCGGGCGGTGCCACCGCGGCGGTAGCTGGTGAAGCGATACTCGCCCAGAAGCCGCACGTTGGTCTCCTCCCGCTCGAAGAGCATGTACCCGACCCCCAGGCTCACCCGGTTGTCGGCCGACCAGATTCCTGCCTGGCGCGCGAGGCCGTCGTCCCAGAGGTGCTCGAACCTAGCGGCGACATCCAGGGGCTTCGCGAGCTTGTACGTCAGCCCGAACGAGACCATCTTCTCCTCGAACGACCTTCCGAGCCGCTCCCCGGAGCTCTGGAGGACGTAGCGCTCCCGGGCCAGGGCGGCGGCGAACTCGACCTCCGCCGTCACACGACCCAGGGTGTACCCTGCCGAGGCCGTTGCCGTCATGTTGCGTCGAGCGTCCCCGGGTTCCGACAGGATCGCCGCGGCCAGGACGAGGTCCTTGAACGGCGCAACGCTCGCGGCGACGATGAACGAAGTGACGTCGTCGGTCTCGGCCCGTAAGCCCGCGTCGGTCGAGCGCACGACTGACTTCGCATCGAAGAGGCCGGACGCGAACAGGTGCCTCATCTGCTCTTCTCCGCGGTAGAGGGTTGCGGAAAGATCCAGATTCCACGTCTTCAACGTCAGGCCGAGCGTCGCCCCGACCTGCTTGACCTCGTACGCGTCCTGAGTCATGGGGTCCGTGACCAGGCGCGAGAAGAAGGCGCCGAACGGTTGGGTCCGAAAGCCGAAGACCCCGTAGACCGGGACCTCTTCGCTCCTCAGCGTGATCGTCCCTTCGTCGATCGTCACCTTCTCGTCTACCGGCTGGCCCTGATCCGTCGTCTGCGCCCCGAACCACTCCGAGGTGAGCACCAGCCGGGCGGTGAGGAAGTCCAGAGGCCTCGCCTCAAGCCCCACCGAGGCCCTCCGGAGGAAGAGGTCCGACGTCGAGCCGCTGCGCTTGTCTCCCACGTCCCTGTGGGCGCGCCACCGGCCCTCGCCTTCCACCTTCAGCGTGAAGGCGATCGACTCCTCGTCGCGCCGCTTCAGCTCCTGCCGCACCTCGTCCCTCAGCGCGTCCGCCACTTCCTGGGGCGCCGGCTGCGGCTCGCCCGCGGGCGCTTCGGCCTCCTTCTTGATCGCCTCGTACTCCTGCCCGGTGATGATCCCTTTCTTGATCAGGAGCCGTATGAGCTTGTCTTCGCTGCCGGCGCGAGCGGGGCTCCCGACCAGCACGGTCAGGAAGCAGATCCCCAGCACACCAGCGACCAGTGCCTTGCGCATCGCAACCCCTCCCGTGTGATCGTGACGTTGTCGTCGGGGGCGCGGGGCGCGGGGCCGCTGGCCGCTGGAACCGATGAGCGGACCGCTCTACGGGGGACCTCGGCGAGTGCGGGGCAACGCCGGGAGCGGGAGGATCACGACCCGCTTGCAGCGCCGGCACCTCAGCTCGATCCCGACTGCCGAGAGCCGGGCCAGGAGGCTGCCGCAGTCGCAGCGGCACTCCGCGTCCTTCCGGACGGCGACGGGCGTGTCGTCGGCGCGGGCGGGCGTCACCGTTCCGTCACCGCGTAGTGTTGCATCATGCCGTTCTCCGCGTGATCGAGCACGTGACAGTGGAGCATCCAGAGGCTCGGGGCGTCCTCCACGAAGTCGAACGTCGCGGTGGAGGCCGGCGTCACCGGCACGTTGTCCACGATCTGGCCGTTCAGCGTCCACCGGTGGCCGTGGAGATGGAAGGTGTGGAACTCGTCGCCCATGCCGATCACGCGGAACCGCACGCGCTCGCCCAGGCGGGCTCCCAAGCCCGGGAGGCCTCCCATGAAGGCGACGCCGTTGATCGTGAAGAAGTCGCGCCGCAGCCGGGTCACCGTGCGCGGGAAGTTCGAGAAGAGGAGCACGTACTCGCGGTCGGCGGGCCGCTCGTCGGCACCCCGCACGATGACGCCGCCGAGCATGCCGCGCCTGACGTTGTCCGCTGCGTCCACGGAGTGGTCGTGGTAGAACCACGTGCCCGCCGAGTCCGGGTCTGCCTCCCACTCGTAGGTGTGCTCGCCGCCGGGGGGCACGGCGGTCCCAGGCTGGGGCGGCGCCAGGTGCGGCATCCAGCCGCCGTCGTGGGCGATCCGGTAGCTGAGGCCGTGGACGTGGAGGCTGTGGGGCCGGCCATAGCCGAAGTCACTGTTGCGGAAGTGCACCACGACCTGGTCGCCGACCCGCGCCTCGAGGATCGGGCCCAGGATGCCCATCCAGGGCGGCCGCGGGAGCGGGCGCTTGAAGTCGGAGTCCTCGTAGCCGCGCAGCACGATGGCCGGGAACCGCGTGTCCCCGGCTGGCACCTCGCGGCCGAGTTTGTCGTCGTAGTAGCCCGTCGGCACGAGGGTCCAGTCGACGTTCTCGGCCTGGATGTAATAATGGCGCACCTGGCTGGTTCCCCGGGCCGGGGCGCGCACGACCACGAGCACCGACAGGCCGGTGGCCAGCGACAGGGCGAGCGCCAGCAGCGCGGACACGCGGCGCAGGTGAGAGGTGGCGACGCCCGGCATCTTGATGTTCACCAGAGGTAGAAGACCGGGGCCCAGGCGGCGATGATGAGCGCGACGCCGGCCAGGTGCGGCAGGAGCGCGAGCCTGACGCGCCGGTGCTCGGCCGTCTGGAGCGCCAGGATCCGGCGCGCGAGATGAAGGCTCCAGAGGGCCCCTCCGACCAGCAGCGCGCCCCGGATCACGTCGGTGGCAAGCCCGGGGAAGCCCACGCCCTTGAGATAGCCGAAGGTGAGCTGGCTCAGGCCGAGGAAGAGCGAGAGCAGGCTCAAGGGCGTATAGAGGTACCCGATGCGGGTGAACAACTCTCGCATCCCGGCCGGCTCGCGGAGGGCGGGCTCGAGCACGCGGGCGGAGAGCCACGTGGCGGCCGAGAGGAGGCCGATGGCGAGCAGGGTCGCGCCGAGCAGGAAGGTGACGATGCTGATCCCGTCGAGCAGGTTGAACACCTCGCCGGCGTCTGGGTGGTTGGACAGGAACCACCAGGGAGCCGTGGCGCCGATCACGCTCCCGAGCCCTGAGGCGAGGGCGAGGCTGCCGAGGAGCTGCTTCAGCCGCTGGAAGAGGGGATCGACCGTCCAGTGGAAGACGCCCAGCGGGAGGCCGATCGCGCCGAAGAGGAAGACGACCTCCCAGATGAGCGGCTCGGCGGTGTTGATGTGGAGCAGCTCCTCTCCCGGGCGACGGAGTCTTAGGTGGATCGAATCCCGCCAGCCGGCGCACCGGAAGCACATGAGGCAGTACCGGTTGGTCGCCATCTTCGGCAGATAGATGAAGACGGGGCACGGATCCTTCTTCCCGGTCTGCCCACCACACGGCGTCCACGCCGCCAAGCGGGCATGGTCCACCCGGAAGTGCATGGCGCCGAGGCGCGAGAAGACCCCGAAGAGCAGGCTCACCGGGCACAGGTAGCGGCACCAGACCCAGCCCCTGCGCGTGTAGATCAGGGCAACCGTCACCGCCAGCGCCGTGGACCCGCCGAGGATCAGGAGCTGGGGCGCGGGGTACTCGTAGACACCGGTGAGCTGACCGTAGATCGTGATGCCGACGAAGGCGACGAGGGGGATCCCGCCCCAGCGCATCCAGCGGGGGATGGGGCGGTCCCCCCCGAACCGCGAGGCCCACGCGGCCAGGGCCCCCTCCGGGCAGAGGAAGCCGCACCAGGCGCGGCCGAAGAGAATCATCGAGAGGACGACGAAGGGCCACCAGAGATACCAGAAGACGAACTGCGAGAAACGGACGACGTTGGTGAAGGGCGTGGCGTCAGCGGGCGGCGTCGGCAGGAACGGCGGCACCAGGATGAGTGCCAGATAGAAGAACACCATGAAGACGTGGAGCCCCGGGAGGACCCGGGGGTGTTGCAGCAAGGCCAGCTCGATGCGGCCGGCCAGCCCCGACCGGAAGGCAGGACGCGTCGCGGGCGAAGGCCCCTGCGGTTGGGGATGAGCCCCCTCGAGCTTCCTTCCAGGCTCGACGGGAACCGAAGGACTTGCCGGGCACCTCATCTCACTGGCTCCCTGCGACGCGGGGATGCTTGAGCGTCCACTCCACCTGGAACGGGCTCCACCAGCGGGAGACGCCGGTCTCGAGGTCGGTGTGACGCCCGAACCCGACCTTGACGGGAGGCTCGATCGTCACCGTGATGGTGTAGGCACCGGGCCCGGGCAGCTTGAGGTTGTTGCCGTAGCGCAGCCCCTCGCGGGTGATCAGCGGATGGAGATCGCCTTGCCCCGCCTCGCCGCCCTCCTGCCGGCGGAGGCGGTACGACACGGAGAGGTACGGGACGAACTCGCCGGCGCCGAACCCGTTCTTGTTCCCTTTCTGCGCGCGGACATCAACGGCCAGGAACAGGGACGCCCCGTCCGGCGACGCGAACAGCGGCCGGCCCGTCGCGTCCGCTCCCTCCACGGCGAGCGGCGGCTGGGAGCCGACGACGATGGTCAGGCCAGCCTCCGGCCTGGAGATCGACTCCATCGCGGCCTCCTTCGGGGCCGCCGGCGACGAAGCGACCAGGCCCACGAGCAGGAGGATGCCGAACAGCAGCGCGCCCCGAGAGATCTTCATCGTCGCGGTCATGGTCGCCACCCCCTTAGTAGCCGCCCTTCTTGCCCGGGCCGAGGTATGTGAACGTCCACTCCACCTGGAACGGCTTCCACCAGGGCACCTTCGCGGCCCGACCGAATCCCTGCCCCACCGGCGCGTCCGGGCCGCCGCTCCCCGGGGGCTCGACGAGGAAGATCAGCTTGTAGTTGCCGAGCCCGGGCATCTTGAGGTTGGCGCCGTAGTGAGGGCCGTCGTTGGCCACCATCGGGTGGAGCAGCCCCGACTGCTCCTGCCCGGTGTCGAGGTGCTTCAGCGAGTAGCGCACGGTGAGGGCCGGCACCCACTCCCCGTCGCGGAACCCGTGCTTGTTGCCCTTCACGGCGCGGAGGTCCGCTTCGAGATGGATGTCCGATTTCGCCCTCGGGAGGTAGAGCGGCTTGCCCTGGTGGCTGGCCGGCTCCATCTCGATCGGCTGGAGATAAACGGCCGCCACCTCGAGCCCCGCTGCCTCGATCACTTTCGGCTCCCCGATGGGGACCTCCTTGGAGAGCGCCGGTTCCGGTACGAGCCCGAGCGCCAGGGCTGCTGCGACGACGATGGTTCGACGCGCACTCATGCGCTTCTCCCTCCTCGAGGTCATGGGTGAACCGTTTCGGCGCTCGCCCGCTTCCCGCGCCGCCGGAAGAGGTGGCCGACCGCGACGGCCGCTGCGCCGACGAGGACCACCTGGAGCCCCACGCTCTCCCAGGTCGGGTAGAGGCCGAGGAAGTCCCACGTGGGGATCCAGCTCGCCGGCGTGATCCCGACGAGCCCCGACTCCTGCAGCTCCCGGATGCCCCTGCCGGCGAAGACGAAGGCGAGGTAGTAGAGCAGCACGGACGTGACCGTGAAGAACGGCCCGATGGGAATGCGGAGCGCGCCGGATCGGAGGAGGAGAAACATCAGGACGAGGACGAGGGACCCGATGCCGAGACCGGCCAGTACCGCCCCTCCCTCGCCGGGGCCGCTCCCGGCGAGGAGCGCCTCGTAGAACAGGACCGTCTCGGCACCCTCCCGATAGACTGACAGGAACGCGGCGGACCAGAGCGCGACCAGGCTGCCCGCCCCGAGCGCGGCCTGCACCTTCGCCCGGACGTACCGTTGCCAGCGGTCGGCCTCGGCCTTGCTGGTAAGCCAGTAGCTCACGTAGAAGAGCACGGCGGTGGCCAGGAGCATCGCGGCGCCCTCGAGCGTCTCCTGATGGCGGGGGCTCACGGTGAAGAGGGTCCGGATCGCGATCGCCGTCAGGACGCTCGCCAAGAGCGCGACGCCGCTCGCCCGGTAGACCACGCCGACCTTATCCCCGTGGCCGGACTTGAGGAGGTACGCCACGAGGGCTGTGACGATCAGGATGGCCTCGAAGCCCTCGCGCACGATGAGGATCAGCCCGTTGAGGAAGGCTCCCCACCGGCCGTGGGTCTGGCCCAGAAGCGCCGTCGCCTGACGGATTCGAGCCTTCAGCGCCTCCACCGCCTCGGCCACGGTATCCGCGGGCTTCCCGGCGGCGATCAAGCCCCGGACGTGCGCGAAGCCCGCCTCGATCTCGGCCTTGCGTCCTGGGACGCGGGCCGCCACGGCGGCCTCCAGCCCCTGCCCCTCGAAGAGATCGAAGTAGGCGCTCATGAGGAGCGCCTTGGCCCCCTCGCGGTCGCCGGCACGGTACCGCTCCCGCGCCTCGTCCAGGCGCGCGGAGATCTGCGTCGTCAGCGCCTCCGCCCCGACCGCGCGCGGGGCCGCTTCCGGCCCAGGCCCGGGACGGTCTTCCTTCTCGGCGAGGGATGTCGCCGTCGCCCCGACCCGGACGAGCTCCCGCGCGTCGTGGTCCAGCGCCTCCCGCAGCGTCGCGACTCGCTGCCGGACCCGCGGCACCGGCTCGCCTCTCCCCATCGCCTGGCGGACCTCCGCGAACATCTTTTCCAGGTCCCTCGCGCGCCGGGCGGATATCTCTCGGCGGATCGCGACCTCCATGCCGCTGTCTTCGAACGGGCCGAAGTACGCTTCGGCGGCAAGGTCCTGCGCGCCCGGCAGATCGTTCGCCTCGTACGCCCTCACGGCGCGATCGAGCGCGCTCGAGACTTCGCGGGCCACGTCCAGCCACGGAACCGAGGGCGCGCCGGTCGCGCCCAGCGCGATCGAGGCGGCGAGCAGCAAGCCGATGACGGCGCCGCTTCCGGTCCCCACGCTCGCTTGTCTTGTCATCGCTGTGCTCCTAGTCGGTTCGCGCGCCACGACTCCAACGCGAAACGTTGGTCAGGGAGCCTTCTAAATTGTTATGATGGTATGCCTAATATTTGTCCTTAGTCTACTCTAATGTCAAGGAAGATTTTCGAGGCGGACTGACGGACAGGGAGAGCACGGAATACACGAGCAGCGGAACCATGACGGGCCCACCTTTGGCGAGCATGGCGACGAGCGTGGCGATGTGGTGCACGAACCCCTCGCTGCCGGCCCGGTCCAGGGGCCGCCGGCGTCTATTGGCTTGCTGCCTCAAGCGAAGGGCTTTGGGTGGCTGGCTGGATGAACGGCTTCGACGGCTATTTCGTCAGGATCAGCTTGTCCGCCTTCGTGATGTGGAGTCGGTACTCCGTGCCGCCATGGACGATCACGACGTCGCGCCGGCCGCGGAAGATCTCGCCGCTCGTGATGCGGGCAACCGGGCTCTCGGCGGCCTGCTCTGCGACGGGGATCTCCGGGGCCTCTTCGATCACGCGCCGCTCTCCTTTATCTGCTGGGCGAGGTAGTTGCCCTCGCCCGCCTGCTTGATCAGTTCGAGCTGCGCCTCGATCCAGTCGATGTGTCCCTCCTCGGATTTGAGGATCTCCTCGAGGAGGTCGCGGCTGCCGTTGTCGCCGAGGCTGCGGCACCGCTCGATGCCCGCGTTGAGGGCCGCCACGGCCGCCCGCTCCAGCTCGAGGTCGAGACGCAGCTGCTCGGGCACGGTCTGCCCGACGTTGACCTTGCCCAGCCGCTGCACGTTCGGCACGCCCTCGAGGTAGAGGATGCGCTCTATCAGCTGGTCGGCGTGGTGCATCTCGCCCATCGCCTCCGCGCGGAGCTTCTTCCAGAACCGCTCGTAGCCCCAGTTCTCGCACATGCGCGCGTGGATGAAGTACTGGTTGATGGCCGTGAGCTCGGCCGTGAGGACCCCGTTCAGCAGCGCGATGATCTCGTCGTGTCCTTTCATTTCCGTCCTCCGGATGCGCACACCGCGCTGCGGGCGTCTTCGATGAGCGCGGCGAGCAGGTGCTGGCACGCGCCGCAGTCGCTGCCGGCGCCGCAGGCACGCGAGATCTCGTGCACCGTCGCGGCGCCCCTGGCGACGGCCGTCTCGACCTGGCGTTCGGATACATCGCGGCAGAGGCAGACGATCATGACCGTGTCGGGTCTGCCAGGCCGACGGCGTCCGGCGTCCTGCGGCCGAAGAAGAGCGCGCCTGCCACGATCAGATACGCGACGTAGGCGCAGACCTCTGGGAGAGTGGGCTGCGCGCGGTAGCCGACGAGGCCCGAGAGGAAGCCGCCGGCGACACTCCCGTCGCTCAGCAGCCAGGAGGTGTTCCAGAGCGGATCCGACAGAGGCAGGACCCCTAGGCCTTGGAGCCGGCCGATGCCATTGCTGAGGAATCCGGCGGCCAGCAGCATGATGAACGCGGTGGTGATGCCGAAGAAGCGTGAGAGACTCACGTGCTTGCCGCTGCGGAAGATGGTGAAACCCAAGGCAGCGGCGCCCGCTACTCCCCCGACGCCGCCCGCCGCGCTGCCCCACCCGGCTTCGGCGCCGGCCTGCGCCAGGATGCCCCAGAGGAACAGGACGGTCTCCGCGCCTTCGCGAAAGACGCCGGTGAAGGCGATGAGCCCCACGACCCACAGGCGATTCCGGGCCCGGGCCAGATCGATGCGATGCTGCACCTGTCCCCCGATGAGCCGCGCGTGCTGCTGCATCCACCACGCGTGCCACGTCAGCAGGCCCACGGCCGCGAAGATGACGACCACCGTGATGATCTCGGGGCCGACGTCGAGTAGCGGGCCCGTCAGGTAGGTCACGGCTATCCCCATGGCCACGCTCAGCAGGAGGCCCAGCGCCCCGCCCCACGTCACGTACCGAAAACCGTCGCGAGCCCCGATCTTCTCGAGATAGCTGTAGACGATGCCCAGGATCAGCGCGGCCTCGAAGGCCTCGCGCAGCGTGACGACGAAGGTGGCGCCCATGCGGTCCCCGGCGATCTACTCGGCGACGATGGTGGCTTTGGCCGTCTCGGAGTGGTACTCGCCCACGAAGGGGTACTTGCCCGCTTTGAGGGCCGGCATCTTGAGCCGTACCGTCTTGCCCCCGGGGATGATCTTCTCGATCCTGAGGTCCTTGCTCTCGAACTCCTCCGGCCCCTTGTCCTTGTTGGTGATGACCAGCACGAAGGGCGCGCCGGCCTTGACCTTGATGACGTCCGGCTGGAACCGGTTCTTCTCAATCACGAGCGGGATCTCCTGGGGCGCCTGTGCGCCGGCCGGGAGCGCCGCTACGAACGCCGCCCCCAGAAGGAGTCCTGCCACGCCTGCCATGACCATGCGCTTCAAGTCGCCGCCTCCTTGGGTGAAAGTTCGTTAGGTATACCTAAAGTTAGGACTAGTGTCAACGGAATTTTAGGGTACCCTTCCGACCCGGCCGGGGAGGGTTCGGGGAGACAGAGGGCGGGCTAGCGGGTCGGCGGCGTCTAGAGCACGTGCAGCAGGAAGCGGGCTGTGAGGCTGCCGGGCTTCCAGAATCCGGTTTCTGCCAGCTCCGCCAGCACCTTGTCCGGCTCCGTCGAGCGCATGATGGCCCACGTGGCGCCGCCCGGGAAGAAGCCGCCGAAGGCCATGCGGCCTCCGCCGCGCGCCTCGATCAGGGCGAAGGAGGCCATCTCGACGTCGGGCGCCTCACCTTCCACGATCGTCACCTTGCGCGAGCCGTCGAGCACGAGCGGCACCATCTCCCACGGCTCGAGGAACTGGGAAAAGTCGCGGGGCTGCCAGGCCTTCCAGACGCCGCCTGTCCAGTACGGATCTTCCTCGATCAGCCGCGTCAGGTCGCCCGCCTGCGGTGTGCGGTATACGATGTCGGCCGTCTTGCCGTCGGGCGACGGGCCGCCGCCGATCACGAAGCCCTGCCTGCGCAGCTCCGTGATCCGCGCGAGATGCGCCTCACGGTGGGCGGCCCGGCGCTCCAGGTAGTCGTCGGCCGCCGTTATCCCGACATGCGAGACGATCACGGCGACACCCAGCCGCCCGAAAACGGGATCACTTGCCCCACGAAGAAGTCGGCGTCCTCCGAGGCCAGGTATACCGCGAGCCGCGCCGACTCCTCGCTGCGCGCGAGCCTGCCCGCCGGGATGTTCTTGACCATGCGCGCGAGTTTCTGCGGGTCGTTCGTGAGCGATGATGGGAAGTACGTCGGGTTCTCGACGTAGTTCTGCGCGATGGCGTTGACCTGGATGCCGTCGCGCGCCACCTCGCGGCCGACGGCCTTGGTGAGGCCGTTGACGCCGGCGCGCGCCGCGCTGTAGGCGGCGTAGTTGGCCAGCCCGGGGAAGGCCGCGGCCGAGGACATGTTGATGATCTTGCCGCGCTTGGCCGGGCGCATCACGCGGAGCGCCGCGCGCAGGCAGTAGAAGGGCTCGTCGAGGAGGCGGGACATCATCGCGCGCCACTGGGCGTCCGTGACCTGTTCGGTCGGACTGCCCGTGGGCGGGTTGGCGCTGTTGTTGACGAGGATGTCGAGCCGGCCGAAGCGCGCGACCACCGCGTCGACGACGCGGTCGGCCTCGGCCGGGCGCGTCAGATCGCCGGTGAGGACCTGCACCTCGCGCCCCAATCCGGCGGCGATGGCGGCGATGGGCGCGGCGGCCGCTTCGTTGCGGTCGTGGAGAGCGACCGAGGCTCCCTCACGGCAGAACTCCTCCGTGATCGCTGGGCCCATGAACTCGCTGACGTTCGTGATGAGGGCGACCTTGCCGGTGAGCTTCATGCACGACAGCCTAAGCGGGATTTCCCGCTCCCGCAAGACCGTGCTAAGGTGATGAAGCGGCGAGGGGAGGTTCGGACGTGAGTAACGACCTGCTGGAGTCATTCAAGGCCCGCTACCCGTTCGTGTTGGATCCCTTCCAGTTGGACGCCATCCGCGCCATCCAGGACGACAAGTCCGTGATCGTGTCGGCGCCGACTGGTTCCGGCAAGACGCTGGTCGCGGAGTTCGCCATTCACGCCACGCTCGCGCACCAGCGCCGCATCGCCTACACGACGCCGCTCAAAGCGCTGTCCAACCAGAAGTACGCCGACTTCTGCCGGCAGTTCGGCCCGGAGCACGTCGGCATCCTGACCGGCGACGTCAAGGTCAACGCGCGCGCGTCCGTCGTCGTCATGACTACCGAGATCCTGCGCAACATGTTCTACACGGGCGGCCTCGACGGCCTCGAGTTCGTGGTGCTGGACGAGTGCCACTACATGGGCGACGAGGGGCGGGGGACCGTCTGGGAGGAGATCATCGTCAACGCGCCTCGGGACGTCGCGCTGGTGGGCCTCTCCGCGACGGTCAAGAACATCGCCGAGATCGCCGACTGGATCAGCCTCGTTCACCGCCCGATCGTCCCCATCACTCACCCGCATCGCAGCGTGCCGCTCCAGTACCTCGTGGCCGATCTCTCGGGGGAGATCCACGACTACGACGCGGTCCGCAACGGCAAAGTGCGCCTCCTCGGCCAGGAGCGCGAGGGCGGCCACAACGACAAGGGCCGGTGGTACACGCGCCGCGTGGTGGACCCGACGGTGATGCTCGACGAGCTGGAAACGCGCGGCTGGCTGCCCGCCATCTACTTCATCTTCAGCCGCGCCGGCTGCGAGCGGGCGATGGAGACGGTGCTGGCAGAGGGCAAGCCGCTCCTTTCCCGGAGCCAGCAGCAGCAGGTGGACGACGCCATCCGCGAAGCGGTCTCCGACACCCCGACCATCGCCGAGTCCCCGCTCAACCAGTCGATCTTCCAGGCGCTCGGCATGGGCGTGGGGCTTCATCACGCGGGCGTGCTGCCCTCCGTGAAGCGCCTCATCGAGCTCCTCTTCGAGCGCGGGCTCTGCAAGCTGGTCTTTGCCACGGAGACCATGTCGCTCGGCATCCACATGCCTGCCAAGAGCGTGGTGCTGCAGTCCCTGACCAAGCGCACGGACCGCGGCTTCCGATCGCTCACTCACAACGAGCTGACCCAGATGGCCGGCCGCGCGGGCCGGCGCGGCATCGACCCCGAGGGCAAGTGCGTCATGGCACTCGACGTCCGCGACGGCTTCGAGGACATGATGCGCGTCGTGGACGGCCCGCCAGAGCCGATCATGAGCCAGTTCAAGCTGGGCTACGGCTCCGTCGCGCTCCTGCTGGCGACGGGGCAGGACATGGCGACCATCCGGCGCACAGTCGAGTCGTCGTTCGGCCAGTACCAGAACCTCAAGAAGATCCGCGGCCTCGAGGCGGAGGTGGCAAGTCTCGAGACGGCGCTGTCCGACGGCCGAAGCTTCGAGGCGCCGTGCGGCGACTTTCCGCGCATCGGCCGCTACCGCGCCGCGCGCGCCCAGGTCGAGCAGCAGCGCATGGCGCGTGGGAAGTCCGGGCGCGGTGCGCGTGGAGCCGCCGACGCCGAGCCGGGGCGCCTGGCGCTGGTGAGGCGGAAGAGCGGCGCCTCGCTCGGGCTCATCTGCGGCCTCGACCGTCGCCGCCACCGCATGCTCGTGACCGTGCTGCTGCCCCGCGGCGTCACCGTCCAGATGAAGGAAGGGAACATCAAGAAGATCTTCTGGCAGACGCCGCCGTTCCACCTGCCGCGCGACTGGGAGCGGCGGACAAAGAGCCTCTCCGAGCAGCTCGAAGGGCTCTCGATTCCCGAGCTCGTCGAGCGCGAGCGGAGCAGGGGGCCCGAGGGCGAGCTCGCGGCTATCGAATGCCACCGGTGCCCTTGGGGCAGCCAGAGCAAGTGCGACCAGTCCTGGAAGGGGCTCGAGGCGCTCGACGGCCGGCTCGGGCAGAAGCGCGAGATGCTCGACGCTTTCAAGAACGCCTACTGGCAGGAGTTCTGCCGCGTAGTGGCCGTCCTCGAGCGCTTCGGGGCCGTCCAGGACGGCAAGCTCCTGGCCAAGGGGCAGCTCATCGCCGGCTTCCGCCACGACAACGAGCTCCTGGTCGCCGAGATGGTGGACCGCGGCATCCTCGAGGACACCACGCTCGCCGAGGCTGCGGCCCTCTGCTCGTGTCTCATCGAGGAGTCGCGCTCGGGGGATTCGACCGTGGCGCGCCTCTTCCTCAAGAAGCGCCCCAAGCTCAAGCGCAAGCTCCAGGACCTGGAGTCGGTGGCCCACACGGTGCTCGACGTCCAGCGCCAGCACCACCTGCCGATGCCCGTCGGGGTCTCGACCGGATTCATGCCCTCGGTCTTCCGCTGGGCTTCCGGGGAAGACGACTGGTCTGGTATCGTAGAGGAGTCGTTCGGTGGCCACGAGGGCGACCTGATCCGTGCCCTCCGGCGCCTCATCGACCTGCTGCGCCAGCTCGGGGAAGCGCCCGAGGTGCCGCAGGCGCTGGGGGCTCTGCTCGGGCGGGCGGCCCGGGTGGTGGACCGCGGGATCGTGCTCGAGTCCGCCCTAATTTAGAGTCCGTAGTCAGATAAAGGTGGAGAACATGCTCATGCGTGTCCTTCGCTTGGCCGGGGTCGTCGCGGCTGGGCTCATAGCGGCTGCCTGCGCGACGCCGCAACCCAACGTCGAGCAGACCACGCGCGGGCCCATCGCCCAGGAGATGCAGATCGCGCGTTCCTTCGCCGCCAACGGCCGGGATATGGGCTGGGACGAGAAGCGGCACTACGAAGAGCAGATGGAGGAGAAGGTCTTCAAGTACCTGCGGGAGCACCCGGAGTTCCAGAACGAGACGCGCTACAGCACCTTCCGCTTCTGGCGGCAGGTCAGCGTCGGCAGCACGAAGGAAGAGGTTAAGGTGCTGCTGGACGACCCCGACGAGCGGACCATCGACCCGGCGCTGATGGCGTCGTTGGCGCGGCGGCACTGGTCCCAGGTCCAGGGCAAGGCCAAGGAGGCCTGGGTCTATCCGCTCGGCTGGGTTCTCTACATCGACGACAAGGCCGTGGTCAGCATGATCCGCGTGCGGGGGAAGTGGGACAAGGACGACGACCAGTAGCAGGCTCGCCGCCACCCTAGGCCCGGCACCGGTGGTACACTCTCCACGCGTTGAAAGCCTTGATGGCCGAGCTGCCCTCGTGGATCGCGCCCGGTGACGCCGCTACCCTCGTCTGGTACAGCGGGCGGGGGGAGAGCGCCGACGGCATGCCGCTGTACCAGGTGGCCGGACCCGCGCTCGATATCCCGCCCGCCTCGCCCTATTTCCTCCTGGCTCCGGTCGAGCGCGAGGATTTCGCCGGGCTCCTCTACCGCGGCCAGGTCGGTCTCCCGGAGCTCCGCGGGTTCCTTCAGCATTGTCTGCTGGCGCGCGGTGAGATGAGCCCGTCGCTTGACCGGGTCGCCGCCGGGGTCGAGACGCCGGTGCTGCCCGTGCTCGACGCGTGGCGCGGCACCGTCGCCCGGCCGCTGCTGCCCTACCTCGACGACATCGGCGCGTTCCTGCCCGGGGAGCGGCCGTTGTTCGTCACTCCTGAAGCCTACGCCGTGGCGCGGCAGGAGCCCGAGCAGTTCGGGACGGCCTGGGTCTGCGACGAGTGCGGCGAGGCGGAAGACGCCGCGGCCTTCCTCTGGACGGCCCATGCGGGCCCGAGCGTGCGCGTGTGCTTCCTCATCCAGAACGACGCCGGCGTGTGGAGCTGCCGGCTCCATCCCTTCGAGTTCCTCAAGGAGGCCGCATGATCCGCTCGACGCTTTTCGCGACGAAGCGCACGCCGTTGGCGCCCCGGGGCATGGTCGTGGCGGAGCACCCGCTGGGCGCCGAGGTCGGCGCCGGGATCCTCAAGCGCGGCGGCAACGCGGTGGACGCGGCTGTGGCCACGGCCTTCGCGATGCCGGTCGTCGAGCCCTTCATGTCCTCGCTGGCCGGCGGCGGCACGATGCTCGTCCATCTCGCCCGGCGCGGCGAGACGCTCTGCGTGGACTTCAATGTCGAGGCGCCGGCCGCGGCCTCCGAGACCTGCTTCGAGCTGGGCGAGGGCGTCTCGACCGGCCTCTTCCCGTGGCGGCGCGTGGTGGACGACGCCAACGTCTTCGGGCCGCGCTCGGTGGCGGTGCCGGGCTCGGTGGCGGGGCTGACGCTTGCTCTCGAGCGCTGGGGCACCATGGACCTGGCCGACGTCCTTCAGCCCGCGATCACGCTCGCCGAAGAAGGCTTCGTGCCGGACTGGTACGTGGCGCTGACGACGGCCATCTTCTGCCAGGAGCTGGCGGCCTTTCCCGCGACGGCCAAGAACTATCTCCGGGACGGTCATTACGTCTATCGGACGCCGGCCCTCGGCGACGGCGAAGTCTTCCGCCAGCCCGACCTCGCCCGGAGCCTGCGCCTCTTGGCAAAGGACGGGCCCGCGGTCTTCTACACGGGCGCCATCGCTCAGGCCATCCACGAGGAGATGTGGGTCAAGGGGGGCATGCTCACCAAGGACGACCTCGCTCGCTACGCGCCCCGGGTGTGTCCTCCGCTCATGGGCGAGTACCGAGGCCTCGAGCTGGCGTTCTCGCCCGGCGCGACGGGCGGCATCACGGCGCTCGAAACGCTGAACATCCTCGCCCAGTTCCCGAAGGCGCGCACGACGTGGAAGACGGCGACGGGGCTGCACCTTCGCGCAGAGGCGGTGAGCCGCGCCTTCCTCGACAGGCTCGAGCACCTGGGCGACGCCGAGCGCGTCAAGTCGCCGTGGGACGGGCTCGTCTCGCGCGAGTACGCGGCGAAGGCGGCCTCGGCCCTCAAGCCCAACGGACCGCGCAGCGCGCGCCCGGCGCCCGACCCCTGGCGCTACGAGCTGGGCGGGCGCGCCGCCGACTGCACCACGCACCTCTGCGCCGTGGACCGGCAGCGCAACATGGTCTCCCTCACCAACACGGCCGTGTCGCTGTGGGGCTCGCGCATGGTCGTGCCGGACACGGGCATCCTGCTCCAGAACGGTATGATCTGGTTCGATCCCGAGCCGGGGCGCGTCAACTCCGTTGGCCCTGGCAAGCGGCCGCTGGTCAACATGGTGCCGGCGCTGGGCTTCAGGAAGGGCGAGCCCTATCTCGCGGTGGGAGCGCCGGGCGGGCGCAAGATCATCTCGGCCATCCCGCAGGTGATCTCGAACATGGTGGACCTGGGCGACACGCCGCAGGCGGCCATCGAGGCGCCGCGGCTGCACACGGAAGGCGGCGACCTCTGGGTGGACGACCGCGTCGGGGAGACGTCTCTGAACGCCCTAAGGCGCATGGGGCACCCGGTGGTGCCCAAGCGGACGGACCCCGGCACGCTCTACTTCTCGCGTCCCGTCGCCATCCGCGTCACGAAGAAGGGTCTTGAGGCGGGGCTCGACCCTTTCCACGACGCCGCGGCCGCGGGGATTTAGCCCGGATTATGCGTGAACACATACGCCACCCTCACCCCGACCCTCTCCCTCTCCGAGGGAGAGGGAGACGCTTTGATCCCCTCGCCCCCGGAGGGGGAGAGGGACAGGGTGAGGGGGCGCATAGGACGCGGAACACGC